>NZ_LWER01000064.1:0-2231 GCF_001634775.1 Sulfitobacter sp. HI0027 | reverse complement strand
TAAATACCTGGTTTTGCTCATTATTAACTGCGCCGCTGTCCACCCCAGTGCCGATCCAAAGGATCGGTGTACCGACCAAGGGTCGGCGCGGAGCGTACATATTGCGAAGCAATAATAACAAACAATCAGGTGGGTTGCCCCATTCAGAAATCCATGGATCAAAGCTTATTCTCAGCTCCCCATGGCTTATCGCAGAGTATCACGTCTTTCATCGCCTCTTACTGCCAAGGCATTCACCAAACGCCCTTTTCGCGCTTGATTTGATCCAGAAAAAGAAAGACTTGCGTCCTTCGCGAAGATCAGAAGCTGGTAAGAAACTGATCCTCTTTATCCTGTATCAAAAGCATACTTTTACCCGCCCAGACTATCGCCTGGACAATGAGCGATGCAGATAGCGAACCGTCCGTGCAGGAGGTCCGCGTCATCGCTCTGGTTAGTGTACTTGACTTGGACAACATATTCGTTTCGGTCGCGATATGTCTGGAAGGCCGAGGAAACAGCCCGTCAAACACCGGCCCAAAAGGGCAGCAACCGAGATCATCCCCTAACGCGGGGCGATCAAACATGTTGTTAGTATCTCTCTTTACGATGTCAATCGCGTGCATCCGAAGGATATCACGCAAACGTCCAGATTGGACGAGCAAAAGCGCCGTAGCGCTCTTGCTGATCTAATCTATCAGCAGCTTTCGAACCATTTAGGCAGTGTCGTACGAAATGGAAACTTAATCGACCTGGCACGCAGAACGTTTAGCTTATCATCTCGAACCGGGTCTCGCTTGATACGCAAGTAGGCGCGTCGCTCAGCTATGGGCCACTCGAGCTCATTCAGATCGTGAAAAGCATCAAAGAAGCTCGCCGCAGTCTGGTCAGCCTTGGCCCAGGCCTTGCCTGGAAGCCCCTTACCGTCACCATTCCCGATCACCGTTCGGTGCCTGTTCGCGTCAACTAACGCGCTGCTATTGGCGTACTTGAGATGAACCAAGTAGACCCCTTTCGGAAGGACAAAAGCCACATCCTGAAGGTTCTCAGCAGCAGCCTGTACACCATGACGCACAAGATGCGTCCCACGTCGCACGGCCCAAGCCTTGCTATAGTGGCCGGAGAAGTGAGCCTGACGCCGGTGGCGCAGCGCCCAATCCTGATTAGCCAGCGCAATGTCGCTATCGGCTTCTGCAAGGTTCATACCCAAAGCAAAGAGAGCAGTCGCCCTCTTGCGCGATGCGAACAATTCAGTGAAATCAGCGTAACGATCCGGATCCAAACAGATTAGCTCATCCGCATCTGTACGAATAACCCAATCATAAATGGCGCCGAGCCCGTCTTGAAGTCCGTTAAGCAGATGCCCACGAACCCGGTCAAAACCAGTAAGATCATCGCGAGGAACCGTGACCACATTCGCCCGCGGGCAAAGCTCTGAAATCTTCGGATCATGACCATGAGCCACAATATAAAGGTGATCTGAACCGAGGTGCCGTGAATAATGGGCGTACCATTGTGACAACGCCCAGTAATCGCGGTAAACCATTGTGATCGCACAAATCTTCATGCCCTCTTCTAATCCGTTCAGACCAGAGGCGACAAGAGAATTCATGGTGGAGCCTAGGAGGATCGAACTCCTGACCTCCTGAATGCAAATCAGGCGCTCTCCCAGCTGAGCTAAGGCCCCAAAAGGCTTCTGCACTGCAGATGCGATGGTGGGTCGAGGAGGACTTGAACCTCCGACCTCACGCTTATCAGGCGTGCGCTCTAACCACCTGAGCTACCGACCCATACGGGCGGTAGCCCGTGTTCTATTTTCTGAAGAGATATGAGGACGGCTCGGTTCTAATATTGGCCGGCTTTGTATGCCGACCTGCTAAGTGTTCCATGAGTTGAGCAAGCTCAACTGGCTAGGAACATCCTTAGAAAGGAGGTGATCCAGCCGCAGGTTCCCCTACGGCTACCTTGTTACGACTTCACCCCAGTCGCTGATCCTACCGTGGTCCGCTGCCTCCTCGAAAGGTTGGCGCACGGCCGTCGGGTAGAACCAACTCCCATGGTGTGACGGGCGGTGTGTACAAGGCCCGGGAACGTATTCACCGTGGCATGCTGTTCCACGATTACTAGCGATTCCGACTTCATGGGGTCGAGTTGCAGACCCCAATCCGAACTGAGACAGCTTTTGGGGATTAACCCATTGTCACTGCCATTGTAGCACGTGTGTAGCCCAACCCGTAAGGGCCATGAGGACT
>NZ_LWER01000063.1:0-2857 GCF_001634775.1 Sulfitobacter sp. HI0027 | reverse complement strand
GGCTGGCGTCAATCGCCATTCGCTGGCCGCTGACCAGACCTTCGGCGATGCAGCGCGCGACAGTCGTCTCAAACAGGTGGCGCAGCAGTTCGCTGTCGCGAAAACGCCCATGCCGGTTCTTGGAAAACGTCGAGTGATCCGGGACCCGGTCGCTCAGATCGAGGCCGCAGAACCAGCGATACGCGAGGTTCAGATGCACCTCTTCGCAGAGCCGTCGCTCAGAACGAATGCCGAAGCAATAGCCGACCAGCAACATCCGGATCAGCAGCTCGGGATCGACCGACGGGCGGCCGGTATGGCTGTAGAAATCCGCAAGGTGGGCGCGGATGCTACTCAGGTCGACGAACCGATCAATGGATCGAAGCAGGTGATCTTGGGGAACATGATCCTCCAGCGAGAACTCGTAGAACAGCGCCGGTTGCGCCTCCTGTCGTGGTCCCATCATCGCCAATACTCCCCCCGAATAAAGGGATTGAATCAGCAGTTCAGGCCGCGATCAAGGAAGAGTTTTTCAACAAAATAAGCCCAAAGTTACGTGATGCTGCTACGCGGCCAATGGCTGCTAAGCGGAATTTCGAAAACGATTGCCAGCATTGCTTTGCCCCTTGCGGCTCCTCGATTGTAGGTATACCGACCTACCTATTATCGGGAGATTCGACATGGCCCTGCCAAGTAAGACACCAAAAGGATCTGCACATGATCGCCTCATGCAAGCGGCCATGATCCTGTTCTACAACCACGGCATCAGCGGAACCGGCATTGATGCCATTGTGGAACGCGCAGACGTTGCGAAAAAGAGCCTCTACAACAACTTTGCCTCCAAGGCAGATCTGGTAAACCAGTATCTTGAGGCACGGCATGAAGAATGGTTGGCGCTCTATGATAACCGTGTGGCGACGGCAAAGGAGCCCAGTCAGCGTATCCTTGCGGTGTTCGATGCCTATCAGGATCACGCTGAATTTGCGTATGAGCGGGGGTTTCGCGGTTGCGGTTTATTGAACGCGGCGGCTGAACTTGAGGTCGGCGATGTTGGGCGTGCCGCTGTCAGGCGGCACAAAGAACAAGTCGAAAGTATTCTTGCGCAGCATATCTCGGATCTGCTTCCAGAAGAACCCGATCATGTGGCGTCTTTGGCAGCTCAGATTGCCTTTCTGCTGGAAGGCGCGATGGCACGGGCGGGGCTGGAGGGCAGCAGCGTGCGGGTGATTATGGCAAGGGCGATGGTCGACGACATGTTGAAGGCGCTTTGAAATGATGCAGGGAAAGACTTGGGGTGTGGTCGCAATCCTTTTCTCGGCTATTGTCTGGGGCACGACCGGAACGGCGGCAACATTTGCGCCCGATGTCAGTGCTGCCGCCATGGGGGTCGGTGGCATCGCACAAGCGTTGGTGGCCGCACGCGGCATCGCGCGATCTCGCACTGCACTTTGGGATCAGCGTCGGCTTCTGGTGATTGGCGCGCTTTCGGTGGCGATTTATCCGCTGGCTTTCTATGGAGCGATGAGGCTCGCTGGCGTGACTGTCGGAACCGTCATTACCATTGGGTCTGCTCCACTGCTCTCTGCGCTTATCGAATACCTGCTGGACCGGAAAAATCTGACTTTACAGTGGTCCGTCGGGGCCCTTTTCGGGCTGATCGGCATGGGGCTGATCTGTGTTGCAGAAAATCTCTCCCACGGCGAACTGGTTGGTGGCGATTCCGTGCCTTTGGGGGTTTCTCTGGGGCTGATTGGCGGACTAACATATGCCCTCTATTCTTGGAGTGCGCGGAAAATGATGCTGCAAGGCACGCGGTCGTCGGTTGCGATGGGGGCCACGTTTGGCCTTGGCGGTCTGCTGCTGATGCCGGTGCTGGTCGCGACGGGAGGGCCGTTTCTTGCATCTTGGACAAACGCAGCCGTAGGGATCTACATGGCAGCCGTGCCGATGTTCCTAGGCTACCTTAGTTTTGGATTTGGTCTGGCCCGTGTGGAGGCGAGTATGGCAACGGTCATCACGCTGCTGGAGCCTGTCGTCGCGGCGGTTCTGGCTGTCCTCATCGTCGGAGAGCGTTTGCCGAACCTCGGATGGATTGGCGTGGTCTTGGTTGTCGGGTGCCTTGTCATCATCACGATGCCTATGTCGCTCGGCGGGCGATTCCGTGCAAAAGCGGATAGGCTCCAGCTTGGCGGCACGGATACTGCATCAATTAACTATGATGGCGTTACCAATGAAGTTACCGTTATGGTCGGTGATAATAGTGTTGCAATTCTCCGATCCACCGTCAATCTGTCCGGTTTTGAAATGGACGACATTGCCTTTATTTAATGACCACATGCCTTTTTGGAGTGCCCCCCTTGCCGATCTCTCGTTCATAAAGGGGAGCTACAAGTTGGTTCAGATATTAAATCAAGGTGACGAATTTTCGCAATGGGCAGATTAGAAAGTCAAACTGAGACTATTACAATACAAAGCTAGGGACGGCGTGAGGCGTGTTGCTCGGAGCAGACAAAAATTAATGCTCCGGGATCAGCCTCGCAATAATCAAATCAGCCGCTTCTTCTGCGCTTAGCTTCGTTGTATCAATGCGCAACTCCGCCGCTTGTGGCGCCTCATAGGGCGCATCGATCCCGGTAAAGTTCTTCAACTCGCCAGCGCGCGCTTTGGCATAAAGCCCCTTCACATCACGGCTCTCGGCTACTTCAAGCGGTGTGTCAACGAACACCTCAAGGAATTCACCAGGTTGCATCATGCTGCGCATCATATCCCGCTCTGACCGATAGGGCGAAATGAATGCGGTAATAACAATCAGGCCTGCGTCCGTCATAAGCTTCGCCACCTCGCCAACACGGCGGATGTTCTCGACCCGGTCCGTTTC
>NZ_LWER01000062.1:0-5230 GCF_001634775.1 Sulfitobacter sp. HI0027 | reverse complement strand
CACGCAGGCCGGATTGAAGGCTGCTGCAACGCGCGGCAGAAAAGGAGGGCGCAAGCCTGTCGTCACGCTCAAGAAGCTGGAGCAAGCCAAAGCCCATATCAGCGATGGATTGACCGTCCGAGAGGCCGCAGCGCGCCTCAAAATCAGCAAAACAAGCCTCTACAATGCCCTCAGAGGTCAGAAACCCGACTGAAACCGCGAATGTTCCCGTAAAGTTCGCACGAGCCGGACGATAACGTCACTTTTATGCAGTGACCCCTCTTTGGCCTGTTCTTTATCGGCGACGGATTGCGTGACGCCCTCGACCCCAAGGATCGCTGATGTCTCTGCTGGAAATCGACAAGCTCTCTGTCACCTTCGACGGCGACGACGGCCCAGTGCATGCGGTCAACGACCTGTCGCTGTCGATCAACCGGGGAGAGACCTTGGGCATCGTCGGCGAAAGCGGCTCGGGCAAATCGCAGACCGCCTTTTCGATCATGGGCCTGCTCGCGCCGAACGGTCGCACCGCTGGCTCGGTAAGGTTTGACGGGCAGGAAATTTTGGGCGCGAAGCCGAAGGTGCTGAACAAACTGCGGGCTGAGCGGATCGCGATGATCTTTCAAGATCCGATGACTTCGCTCAATCCCTATATGCGCATCGCCGACCAGATGACCGAGGTGCTGACCCTGCACAAAGGCATGTCCAAACGCGACGCACTGGCGGAGTCGGTGCGGATGTTGGACGCAGTAAAGATCCCCGCAGCCAAGGAGCGCATCCGCCTCTTCCCGCATGAGTTTTCCGGCGGGATGCGCCAGCGGGTAATGATCGCCATGTCGCTGCTGTGCAAGCCCGACCTGCTGATCGCGGATGAGCCGACCACCGCGCTCGACGTGACGGTGCAGGCGCAGATCATGGACCTGCTGGGTGATCTGCAAAAGGATTTCGGCATGGCCACGATCCTCATCACCCATGACCTTGGCGTCGTCGCGGGGTTCTGCGAGCGGGTGCTGGTGATGTACGGTGGCCGCGTGATGGAGCAGGGCCCGACCGAGCCGCTTTTCGCGCAACCGACGCACCCCTACACCCGTGGCCTTCTGGCTGCCGTGCCGCGGGTCGATGACCAAGACGCCACCATGAAGGCAATCCCCGGCAACCCGCCGAACATGGCCGCGCCGCCCCAAGGCTGCCCGTTCCGCCCGCGCTGCACCTACGCCGGCGAGGATTGCCGCGTGATGCCGCCCCTTGCGCCTTTTGCCGAAGGCCGCGCCCGTGCATGCCACCGCCCGATTTCGGAGGTCACCGCATGAGCCCGCTTCTGTCTGTTCGCGACCTCCACGTGCGTTTCCCCATCACCCGCGCTGGCGATATGCCTTGGACGAAACCGCGCTATCTGCACGCGGTCAACGGGGTGAGCTTTGATCTGGAGCCCGGCAAGACGCTTGGCGTGGTCGGCGAATCCGGCTGTGGTAAATCCACCCTCGCGCGGGGTTTGATCCAAATGGTCCCGGCGACGGGGCAGGTGAACTGGCGCGGAGAGACGGACCTGCTGTCACTCTCCCCCCGGCAGATGAAACCCTACCGTTCTGAGATCCAGATGGTGTTTCAAGACCCTCTGGCCTCGCTCAACCCCCGCATGACGCTGGGCCAGATTATCGCAGAGCCGCTGCGCACGCACCGGCCCGAGATCTCTGCCAAGGAACGCCGCGCCCGTGTCGCGCAGATGATGGAGCGCGTGGGTCTGCTGCCGCAGATGATCAACCGCTACCCGCATGAATTCTCGGGCGGGCAGTGTCAGCGTATCGGCATCGCCCGTGCCCTGATCGTAGAGCCGAAGTTGCTGATCTGCGATGAGCCGGTCTCGGCGCTTGATGTGTCGATCCAAGCGCAGGTGATTGAGCTGCTGAAAGAGCTGCAACGCGATCTGGGGCTGGCGATGATCTTTATCGCCCATGACCTCAGCGTGGTGAAAAACATCTCGGACGAGGTCATGGTGCTCTATCTCGGCCGCATCATGGAGAAGGCCGCCAAGGCGCAGCTCTACGACAACCCGCAGCACCCCTATACGCAGGCGTTGCTTTCGGCGGTGCCGATCCCCGACCCCGTGGCCGAACGCGCCAAGCAGATCGTGCCGATGACGGGCGATATGCCCTCCCCGATGAACCCACCCTCGGGCTGTGTTTTCCGGGGCCGCTGTCCGCGCGCGCAGGCCGATTGCGCTGAAGTGGTGCCAGAGCCGGGACGGGGCGCGCATCAGGTAGCCTGCATTCACCCCGGCCCGATGCAGGAAAATGAAGTGGCCGTAGGGCGCTGACGCCCTTCTGCTGATTTAAATCCCTTTACAATAACGCTTTACCTGCTGCCTTAGAGCCTTGCGGCGGCTTTGCATTCTGCAAAAATGCTATACGTCTATCAAAAATGATTGACGTATATCAAAATATCCTCATAGATAGGGTCAAGACGCGCCGCTTGGGAGGGTTGGCGCGATGGGGGAGGGATCATGACAAGTCCAACGCTGAGCGATGTCGCACGCGCTGCCGGGGTGAGCTATGCCACCGCAGACCGGGTGATCAACAACCGCGGCAATGTGGCCGACAAGTCCATCGCCAAGGTGCGCGAGGCGGTCACCTCTCTTGGCTATGTGCGCAATGTCGCGGCGGCCAACCTGTCGCGCGGTCGGATCTACCGGCTCGCGTTTTTGATCCCCCGCGGCTCCAACGCTTTCTTCAACCGTATCCGCCAGCACATCGACCACGCCGCCGCCCATCACGTCAGCGAGCGTGTGACCGCCGAGGTGATCGAGGTCGCAGCCTTCGCGGTGGAAGGGCTGCAAGACAGTATCTCGGCCCTACTTGAGCGTGATTTTGACGGTGTCGCCATCGTCGGGCTGCAAAGCGCTGCGCTTGAGGCACCCTTGGCCGAATTGCGTGCCAAAGGGGTGGCCGTCGTGGGCCTTGTCTCCGACCTGCCCCATGCCGCCCGCGCGGCCTATATCGGCATCGATAACATCGCCGCCGGGCGCACTGCCGGGCGGATGGTGGGCCTTGCCCATGGCGGGCAGGGCGGGCAGGTACAGACCTTTGCAGGCTCGCTCGACGCGCGTGACCACGCGGAGCGCCTTGCCGGATTTCGCGAAGTGCTCAACGCTGATTTTCCGCAGGTTACGGTGCTCGATCCGATCATGACCAAGGACGATGCGCAGGTGCTTCAGGCGCAGACGCAAGAGGTCCTGACCCAGCAAGGGCTGACGGCGCTTTACAACGTTGGCGCGGGCAACAGCGGCCTGATCGCCGCCCTTCGCGGCGGGCAGGGAAAACGCCCCTTTTGTGTGGTGCATGAGCTTGTCGCCCATTCCCGCCAAGCACTGATGGAGCGGCAGATTGATCTGGTCATCGACCAGCGGCCTGACGTGGAAATCAACCGCGCGTTCACCGTGCTGCGCGCCCTGATTGACGCGAAAGACCTGCCGCCGATGCCGGAACTCGTGCCGACGATTTATGTGCGGGACAATCTGCCCGCCGACGCTTTGACCGATCAGATGAAGGCCCAAGATACATGAGTGATTTCTTTAAAGATATTAAGCCCCTGTCCTATGACCCAGAAGGGTCTGACCTGACCTTTCGCCACTACAATCCTGACGAAGTGGTCATGGGCAAACGGATGGAAGACCACCTGCGCTTTGCTGTGGCCTATTGGCATTCCTTTGCGTGGCCCGGCGGCGATCCCTTCGGCGGCCAGACATTTGACCGCCCGTGGTTTGGCGAGACGATGGACATGGCACGCCTCAAGGCCGATGTGGCGTTTGAGATGTTCGATCTGCTGAACGCGCCTTTCTTCTGCTGGCACGATGCCGACATCCGCCCCGAAGGCGATACATTCGCCGAGAGCCTGCGTAATTTCGAAGAGATCATCGACTACCTCGGCACCAAGATGGAAAGCTCCAAGACCAAGCTGCTTTGGGGCACCGCGAACCTCTTTGGTCACCGCCGCTTTATGTCGGGCGCGGCCACCAACCCCGACCCGGAGGTCTTTGCCTGGTCCGCGGCGACGGTCAAAGCCTGTATGGATGCGACCCACAAGCTGGACGGCCAGAACTATGTGCTTTGGGGCGGGCGCGAGGGCTATGAAACCCTGCTGAACACCGACCTGAAACGCGAACGCCAGCAGGCCGGGCGGTTCTTGCAGATGGCGGTGGAGTACAAACACAAGATCGGCTTCAAAGGTGCCATTCTGGTGGAGCCGAAGCCGCAGGAGCCCACCAAACACCAGTATGATTTCGATGTCGCGACCGTCTATGGTTTCCTTAAGGAGTTCGGGCTGGAGGGCGAGGTTCAGATGAACATCGAACAGGGCCACGCGATCCTTGCGGGCCATTCGTTCGAACATGAATTGGCGCTGGCGTCCTCTCTGGGGATCTTCGGCTCCATCGACATGAACCGGAACGACTACCAGTCGGGCTGGGACACCGACCAGTTCCCCAACAACGTCCCCGAGGTCGCGCTGGCCTATTACGAGGTGCTGAAAGCGGGCGGGTTCACCACCGGCGGCACCAATTTCGACGCCAAGCTGCGGCGGCAATCGCTTGACCCGGTCGATCTGGTCGCGGCCCATGCAGGCGCGATGGATGTCTGCGCGCGGGGCTTCAAAGCCGCCGTCGCGATGTTGGAGGATGGCACGCTCGAGGCCATGCGCGATGAACGCTACGCGGGCTGGGAGGGCCCCAACGCCAAGGCCATGCTGGAGGGGGATCTGGCCAGCATCGCGGCGCAGGTTGCCAAAGACGGCATCAATCCGCAGCCCCGCTCGGGCCGGCAGGAAATTCTGGAGAATATCGTGAACCGGTTCGTTTAAGCCGGGGAAAGGGAGGACCACCATGAAAACGATCAAGGGACCAGCGCTGTTTCTGGCGCAGTTTGCAGGCGACGAAGCGCCGTTTAATTCTTGGGACAGCATCACCAAATGGGCTGCCGATTGTGGCTATAAGGGTGTGCAGGTGCCCAGTTGGGACGCACGGCTGATCGACTTGGCCAAAGCGGCGTCAAGCAAGGATTACTGCGATGAGTTCAAGGGCAAGGCAGTCGAGAACGGCGTAGAGGTCACCGAACTTTCGACCCACCTTCAGGGCCAGTTGGTCGCGGTGCACCCGGCCTATGACACTGCCTTTGACGGCTTCGCCGTAGAGGAAGTGCGCGGCAATCCCAAGGCGCGTCAGGAATGGGCCGTCGAGCAGGTAAAGATGGCGCTTTCGGCG
>NZ_LWER01000061.1:0-3237 GCF_001634775.1 Sulfitobacter sp. HI0027 | reverse complement strand
GCCAGCATCGGAAAGACGAAACCGCCGAACAGCACATAGTGCAGATGCGCAGTGATGAAGGCGGTGTCATGGGCCTGCCAGTCAAAGGGCACCACGGCCACCATCACGCCGGTCAGCCCGCCGATCACGAAGGTCACGAAGAACCCAAGGATATGCAGCATCGGCATGTGCAACTCGGGCCGCCCCTTCCACATGGTGCCGATCCAGGCAAAGACCTGCACCCCCGTCGGCACCGCCACCAGCGTCGAGGCGGCCGAGAAAAACGCCAGCCCCATATGCGGAATGCCGGTGGTAAACATATGGTGCACCCAAAGCCCGAAACTGAGGAAGGCCAACGCCAAAGCGCTCGCGACGATCCAGCCGTAGCCCAGCAGCGTCGTGCGCGCCATCACCGGGATCACGGTCGAGATCACCCCGGCGGCGGGCAGGAAGATGATATAGACCTCTGGATGGCCGAACAGCCAGAACAGGTGCTGCCAAAGCAAGCTGTCGCCGCCCAGATCGGCTTGGAAGAACGGGAGGCCGAAGGCGCGCTCAACCTCCAAGAGTACCGAGCCGAGGATCAGGGGCGGGAAGCCGGTGAGGATCATCAGCGAGGTGACCAGCGCGTACCAGGCAAAGATTGGCATCTTGTCGAGCGACATGCCGGGCGCGCGGTATTTTAAAATTGAGACGGTGAACTCCACCGCCGCGCAGATCGCCGAGATCTCGACGAAGGTAATGCCGATGAGCCAGAAATCGGTGTTGATGCCGGGCGAATGCAGCGGCCCGGTCAGCGGCGGATACATGAACCAGCCGCCATCGGGCGCGATGCCGAAGAACAGCGCCACCAGCAGCATCGCGCCGCCGAAGGCATAGCACCAGTAGCCGTAAGCGGTGAGCCGCGGGAAGGCGAGGTCGCGGGTGCCCAGCATCTTCGGCAGCAGATAGATCGCCAGCCCCTCGAAAGCGGGAATGGCGAAGAGGAACATCATGATCGTGCCATGCATGGTGAAGAACTGCGCAAAGGCACCGGCATCCACGAAAGCAGAATCAGGCGTCGCCAGTTGCGCGCGGATCAACATCGCCAACACACCACCGACGAGGAAGAAGAAGAAGGCAGTGACAAGAAACATCCGTCCAAGGTCGGAATGGTTTACGCTGCTGGTCCAGCCCTTCCAGCCCGGCTCGGAGCCCCAGATCGCATCCAACTTGCGGTGACGGCGCAGCGCGTTCATGGCGTCTCCTTCGCGGTAAAGGCGGCCCAGCCCGCCGAGTCATGGGCTTCGACCGAGAAGGTATGGCGGCTGTAGCCCGCGCCGTTGTACTCGGCGGTCAGGCCCCGGTAGGTGCCGGGGGCATCGGCCTCAATCCGCAGCACGTTGACATGGCCGGGAATGGCGTCCAGCTTTCCAGCCAGACGGGGCACCCAAAAGCTGTGCACCACATCCCGGCTGGTGATCGCCACATCCACGGGCCGCCCGGCGGGGATGTGCAGCAGGTTCTCGGTGACATGGCCGGGGCGGTCGTCATAGGAAAAGCGCCAAGCCCATTGCCGGGCCTCGGCCTCGACCCGCACCACATCCGCCGCGGCGCGGGGCATCAGCCGCTCGCCGGTGACCAGACCATAGGCCAGCAAAGCTGCGAGGACCACGATGGAGAAACACAGGCCCAGACCGATGATCCAGAACTTTTCATCCCGCGTGGCATTTTCCGTCTGCCGGGGTGTCCAGAAGGCGCCGATCATAAGCGCCGCCACCAGCGCGAGGATCAGCCCCGCGCCGATGAACATCACCCACCAGAGCGTCGCGATGGCGCGCGCCGCCGGGCCCGCCGGATCGACCACCGACAGATCGCCGCTGCAACCAATCAGCACACCGCACGTTGTCCCTGCAATCACCCCCCGAAGGAGCCTGCCCCGATGAGCGAACAAAGCAATGAGACGGGCGAGGACCGGTTGATCGACCCGATCGCCTCTCAGCCCGGCTATGAAGAGACTGAGACCCGCATCGCGCTTGAGGGCCACCCGATCCACGCCATGAGCGTGGCCTTTCCCATTGCGCTGTCCTTCTGCTTGCTGGGGGCCGATCTGCTTTATTGGTGGACCGGCGATGCCTTTTGGGCGCGGGCGGCCCTCTGGGCGGCGGGGACGGCGTTCTTCTTTGGCGTGCTGGCGGGGTTTTCCGGCGCTGCCGAGCTTTTGCTGGTGAGCGGCATCCGCTCCCGGGCTGCCGCTTGGACACATGCGATCATCGCCGTGACCCTGCTGGCGGTCTTGGGCGCGAACTGGGGCCAGCGGCTCTATGGCTATGAGGCGGCGGTGCTGCCTTACGGCATCCTCCTGTCGGGGCTGGGCGCGGTGATGGTGGGGTTCACGGGGTGGCATGGGGGCAAATTGGTCTTTGATTATCGTTTGGGCACATCGAAGGGCAATTGAATGCCCCGCGGTTCAAGCAGCCATTCGGGCAGGGGAAAGTCCCAGAGGTCGGGCTTGCCTAAAACTAGCATGAGGATCGCGATGACGGGGATGCCGACGGCAGTGATCGGCAGGTAGGATCGGGGCAGGCGGTGTTTCTCCGGCTTCTCGGCTACCTGCACCACCAAATGCCCGATCCAAGCATGGGCGGCAGCAAGCGCCGCGACAAAGAGCAGTTTGGCGTAGAGCCAAGGGACGAACACCTCGCGAAAGAAGATCAGCCATGTGCCCGCCACCACCGCCACGACGGCCGCGGGGGTGACGAGGATGGCATAGGTCGTATGAGTGGCGCGGCGGATGCGACTGTACTCCTCCGCCGTGCCAGCGGGGTCATGGCGGGACAGCATCAGGGGCAGGGCAAGCAGCCCGGCACACCACAGGATCAGCGCGGCGATATGCACGCCTTTGAAGAGCGTGATGAGAACCGGGAACCAGCCGCTCACGCGTTGCCCGCCCGCAAGGCCGCCCATCCGCGCTGCGCTACGGCCCCGGCGACGACCGCATAGGGCAGGCTCGCGGGCACCCACATCAAGATACCGCCAAGCTGCTGGTCGGCCAGCGGCGAAAAGCCCCAGTCCATGGGGGCAACGGCATGGGCGGCATAAAGCGCTTCGGGCGCGAAGGTCAGGATCGCCCCCAAAAGACCCATCTGCGCAAAACCGGCGATGAGCAGGGTCAGCGCCTCGACGGGCGTGCGGCCGGGGGCAAACACTTCGCGCCAGAACCACAAAGCAGCGCCGAGCAGGCTAATCTGCATCAGCCAGTACACCCCGACATGCGAG
>NZ_LWER01000060.1:0-2504 GCF_001634775.1 Sulfitobacter sp. HI0027 | reverse complement strand
ACTGTCGCTGCATGACCATACTGTAGCACAGGGCTGAGCAACGTCGGTGAAGGAGGTGTAAGAAGTCAACGACCTGAATGGGCAAAATGATCGAACAGATCTGGATCGGGAAAACCAGGATAAGGGGAAGAGCGTCAAAGCTCGTTGTTTAGGTCTGGCCTCGATCCGCAGATCACCATCCCGGCCAGCGGCTTCTGGTAACGCCGCACTCAAAGGCCTGACAGAAGCTCGCACTCGATCACCAACTCACGCAGATTGAAAAACTTCTTGCATCACGGACGGCAACCACAGAAGCCCCCTTATGTGACCAATGATCAAGGCTAGGCGCGACCTCGCGCTTTGCGGCGCCATAGGATCGTAATTTGTCCGTAATGATCCTTTTGGGCACGAAGCCCCAGCGTTTTATCAGCTTGACCAAAAGGTGCTTTGCGGCGCGCTTGTCTCGCCTCGATTGAAGGATTTCCTCAAGAACAACGCCGTGTTGATCAACCGCCCGCCACAGCCAGTATGACCGGCCCGCGATCTTCACAACGACTTCGTCCAGATGCCATACATCGCCAGGGCGCGGCTGCCGTCGCCGTAGAACGTGGGCGATCAGGGGGCCGAACTTGACGGTCCAGCGCATCAGCTCCTCGACCTCGCGCAGGCTCAAGCTGAACCGGACGTAGAGCCAGACAACATGAGCAATGATCTGGGGCGGAAACCGGTGGCGCTTGTAGTTGATTTTCAATGTCTGCATCGACACCGCCTACGCCCAGATCAATGAACCAGCAACCTCAGGCCTGTTAACGTGACAACTCCGGCGGCGCATTATTTGTAGGCCTAGGAGCCCGGTTAGCCGCGCTCGACGATCAAGGCGATCCCCTGGCCGCCGCCGATGCACATTGTCGCAAGGCCGTAGCGGCCGCCGATGCGCTCGAGCTCGTAGAGCAGCTTGGTAAGGATGATTGCGCCCGAGGCACCGACCGGATGGCCGAGCGCCACCGCGCCGCCATTTGGGTTCACCTTTTCGACGGGTAGGCCCAGATCGGCGCTGACTGCGCAGGCCTGCGCTGCGAAGGCCTCGTTCGATTCAATCACGTCGAGATCGCTCACTTGCAGGCCAGCGCGCTCCAGCGCTTGGCGCGTGGCGGGCACGGGGCCAAGTCCCATCACCTCAGGCGCGACGCCGCCCAGCCCGTAAGCCACGATCCGAGCCATGGGCGTGACGCCCCGGGCGCCAGCGGTCTCGGCCTCCATCAAAACCAGCGCGGCTGCGCCATCATTGATGCCCGAGGCGTTGCCAGCGGTGACCGAGCCGTCCTTGGCGAAGGCCGGTCGCAGTTTGGTCAGATCAGCCTCGGTCAGGTTGGGGCGCACGTGCTCGTCGGTGTCGAAGTTCACCTCTTCGCGGCCGCGGCGGACAGGGATGGGCAGGATCTGCTGCTTGAAGCGGCCCTGCTCGATGGCGCGGGCAGCGCGGCGGTGAGATTCGAGGGCGTAGGCATCCTGGGCGATGCGGTCGATATTGCCGCGCTTAGCAACGTTCTCGGCGGTGATGCCCATGTGGCCGTTGCCGAAGGGGTCGTTAAGGGCGCCCAGCATCATATCGGTAGCGACCACGTCGCCCATCTTCTGACCGCTGCGGGAATGTGTGAGCAGGTGTCCGGCGCGGCTCATGCTCTCGGCGCCGCCGGCCAGCGCTGTGTCGCAATTGCCCAGCATGATCTGCTCGGCCGCGCTGACCACCGCCTGAAGCCCCGAGCCGCAGAGACGGTTGAGGGTAAGGGCCGGAGAGGTCTCTGGCACGCCCGCACGCATCGCAACGACGCGCGCAAGATACATGTCCTCCGGCCCGGTGTGAATTACGTTGCCAAAGACCGATTGGCCCACGGCGTCGGGTTCGATCCCGGCGCGGGCGATGGCCTCGCGCGCGACGGCGGCGCCCAGATCGCAGGGGCTGACCCCGGCCAGCGCACCACCGGCGTCGGCGATCGCAGTGCGGACGCCGGAGGCGATAACTACGGATTTCGTCATAATCTGTCCTTCTTATCTCAAGGGGGTTTGGGCGCGGGGCGCGCGCGCCATTCTGGGGTGATTGCTTGTAGGGGGGCGTCAGGCGGCGTCGCTGGCGTCCTTGCTATCTGCGCCACCGGCCTTGGCACCACAGGCCGCCAGCACGATGCTCTGAACCATTCCAATATAACTGTCGATGTCGACCTTCCGGCGTCGATATTTGGCACGCTTGACGTACCAGTCCTGCAGCAGCGGTTTGATGAGCGCGGCCATCAGCGGTGGCATGTCTATCGAAAAGCTCCCGTCCTTCACACCGCGCTCCAGCACCTGCGCAAAGTAACTCTCAGTCAGTTCCTCGCTGTCGATGGCCCGTTTCCGCTCCGCGCTCGGAAAGTTCTTCGCTTCCATGAAAGAAAAGGTGAACCAAGGGAGCATCGCCTCGGTCAGACGGATATGGATTTCGATTAGCCACATAAGGTGGGTGCGCGGGTCCCGGCGCACCTCTTCGG
>NZ_LWER01000059.1:0-7436 GCF_001634775.1 Sulfitobacter sp. HI0027 | reverse complement strand
AATGCGCTCCAGAGTATCGAGATCACTGCTCAGGCAAGCGCACTAATCGCTGACATCTACGCAACGGATATCGGACGATATGAAGGTGCGTCTCAACCGGACAGACTAGCAGAGATAGGCACCACAGCACCAAAAGGGAGTTGGACATGACCCTCCTCGTCTTCGGAAAAACTGGGCAGGTCGCAAGGGAACTGCAGGCACGGGCGGATGTGCTGGCGCTTGACCGTGACCAGGCAGATCTATTGGACCCCTCCGGCTGCGCCGCTACGATCCGGGCTGAAAGACCCGCTGTCGTGATCAATGCCGCCGCTTACACCGCTGTTGATCAAGCCGAAACTGAGGAAGACCTCGCGACAATCATCAACGGTGAAGCCCCTGCGGCAATGGCGAGGGCTTGCGCTGATCTGGAGATCCCCTTCATCCACATTTCCACCGACTATGTTTTCGACGGTTCTGGCGAGGCACCTTGGCCGACGAACGCGCCCACTGGTCCGCTTGGCGCTTACGGACGCAGCAAGCTGAAGGGCGAAGATGGCGTGCGCGCGGTCGGTGGCTGCCACGCGATCATGCGCACGTCCTGGGTGGTGTCGGCGCATGGCAAGAACTTCGTAAAGACGATGCTGCGGCTCGGGGCCGAGCGTGACAAGCTCACCATCGTGGCCGACCAGGTGGGCGGCCCCACAGCGGCGGCCGACATCGCCGAAGCCTGTCTGAGCATCGCCGACCAGTTGCAGGCGGACCCATCGAAAACCGGCACTTATCATTTCAGTGGTGCGCCCGATGTATCCTGGGCCGATTTCGCGCGCGAGATCTTCCGCCAGGCGGACTTGTCCTGTGAGGTCGCCGACATTCCAACATCTGATTTCCCGACACCGGCTCGGCGCCCGGCTAATTCGCGGCTCGATTGCAGCGCCACCATAACCACATTTTCAATTCCGCGCCCAGATTGGCGCAGTAGCCTAGTTCATATTCTCAAGGAAATTCAGGATCAGTACCCATGACCAAACGCAAAGGCATCATTCTCGCAGGCGGCTCTGGCACGAGGCTTTACCCGATCACGCTTGGCGTGTCGAAGCAGCTGCTCCCTGTTTATGACAAGCCGATGATCTATTACCCCTTGTCGGTCCTGATGCTGGCCGGGATCCGGGAGATCGCAATGATCACCACGCCGCAGGACTTGGAGCAGTTCAAACGCGCGCTCGGCGATGGCAGCCAATGGGGAATTGAGCTGACTTATATTGTGCAACCCTCGCCCGATGGGCTGGCGCAGGCCTATATTCTTGCAGAAGATTTCCTCGATGGCGCACCCTCTGCCATGGTTCTGGGCGACAATATCTTTTTCGGCCACGGCCTGCCGGAGATCTTGGCTGAGGCTGACCAGAAAAAGGCCGGCGGAACGGTGTTCGGATATCATGTCGCCGATCCTGAACGATATGGCGTGGTGGCCTTTGATGGGGCCGGCGCAGTGACGCAGATCATCGAGAAGCCCGAGGTGCCGCCGTCGGACTACGCGGTGACGGGGTTGTACTTTCTCGACGGAACGGCACCGGAGCGGGCCAAGAAGGTGCAGCCTTCGGATCGGGGCGAACTTGAGATCACGACGTTGCTGGAAAGTTACCTCCATGACGGCTCCCTGAGCGTGAAACGCATGGGCCGGGGCTATGCTTGGCTGGATACCGGCACCCACGGCAGCCTGCTGGATGCCGGGAACTTCGTGCGCACGCTGGAAAAACGCCAGGGGCTTCAGACGGGAAGCCCGGATGAAGTGGCCTTCAACATGGGCTGGATCAGCGGAAACCAGCTGGAAGAGCGTGTCGCCAAGTACCAAAAGAACGGATATGGTAAATACTTAGGCAATCTTCTGTATTATTCCGGATTCGGAGCCGAATGAACGAAAGAATATTCATAACCGGCGGTGTGGGCTTCATCGGATCAAGGCTTGCCGAATGCTGGACGCGCGCCGGTGGTTTGGTAACGGTCTTCGATAGCTTCCATCCGCAGGTGGCCAGCATCCACGATGCGAACCGACAGCGGCTCTCCGAGCGCGGCGTTGACATCATCAAAGGCGATGTCCGCGACCGAACCGCTCTGGACGCGGCGATCCAGAAGGCCAAACCGGATATCGTCTACCATCTCGCGGCGGAAACCGGCACCGGCCAGTCCTATGACATGCCGGTCCAGTACTCGGATGTAAACGTAAGCGGAACGGCAAACCTCATCGAGGCCCTGAGGACGGCGCAGTCCACAACGCGGCGAGTCATTCTCGCCGGATCCCGCGCCGTGTATGGCGAGGGCGCATGTGTCGACGCCGAGGGACGACCAACCCCAGCCGTGGCGCGGACGAATTCCAACCTTGCTGCGGGAGATTTTGCGCCAAGGGATATCCACGGCAACTGCCTGATCCCGGTTGCCACCAATGCCAGTTGCCCCGCCAATCCGTCCTCAATCTATGCCTCGACCAAATTGATGCAGGAATACCTTCTATTACAGGGATTCTGGGGAAGCGAGACTGAGGTGGGCATCTTGCGCCTGCAAAATGTCTATGGCCCAGGGCAGGCGCTGCGCAATCCCTATACCGGTGTCCTGTCGATCTTCGCCCAGCAGGTCGCCGAGGAGAAGACGCTGGAAATCTACGAAGACGGTGAAATCACCAGGGATTTCGTTTTTATTGATGATGTCGTTTCAGCATTTTTCCGGATGGGCACCGTCAAAGCCATGCCGGATGGCATTATCGACATTGGCAGTGGTGCTGGAACGACAATCCTCGATGCCGCAAGACAGGTTCTGCTGGCAATGGGGCAAGACGAGGGAAACCTGCGGATTTCCGGCAAGTTTCGCCCCGGCGATGTTCGTCACGCCGTGGCCGATATCTCCCGCGCGACAGACGAATTGGGATGGCGCCCGGCCCACGGCCTTTCGACTGGAATTACCCAACTGACAGCTTGGCTGGCCGAGGCGGGTATATCGTCTGCCGGCGGTCGGAATGAGAAAACGGCGCCGACAGCAGCGGCCCTTGCGGCATCGGATATCAAGACATGACGACAGCATCCAGACGGCTGGTATTGCATATCGGTCCACACAAAACGGCATCCAGTTACATTCAGGTTAACCTCAAGAAAGGCGGTCGTGTCCTGGGCAACGGTGGCTGGCTGTACCCCAGCGAGGGCACCGAGTCACTGGGCGCTCATCATCACCTCGCTCACAATGCGAATGAGTACCTTCCCGCACAGGCCCCCTATCGCAATGTGCTGAAGACCTTGGGTGAGACAGCTCGTGCCAAAGGCCAAAGCATCGTGTTGTCCGCCGAGGGGTTCTGCCGCTGGAAGCCCGCGAACTTCGATGTCTTGTCCGGCCTTCTCGGGTTCGACACCTACGAACTGGTCTATGTGGTCCGCGATCCGCTGGACGTGTTCCCGTCCTTCTGGGCAGAAGAGGTCAAGCAGGGGCGTTCGATGGGGTTGGCCGAGCGTTTTGCCGGAGAATTCGCGGACCCGATGAAATCGCGCCTGTTAAACCCCATGCGCGATCTCAACCCTCTGCTAGCCCGGGACCGCGCCCAGATACATGCGGTACCGTATGATATTCTCAAGAGGCGCGACATCGACATATTCGAGAATCTGACCGGCGCGATCCTCGACTTGCAAGGTTTCCCCGCACGACATGCCAAGCCGGTCAACGTGAAGTATCCGATCGAACTAACCGAGTTCCTGCGGCTGATGACACTGATCCACGGCCGGGGGCAGCCCAATATCGGTTCCGACTTGCGCTTGAAATTCACTCAACTCGTTTCGGTGGAAGAACAACGCGAGTTACAAACACTGGTTCGTAAACATGCGCATAATGCGCGCCGTGTGATCACAGTGCCGGGGGACTCCACGCTTCGGCTCGGTGTAGAAAATATCTTGAAAGCTCGCCTCAAGGACAACTGGAGCATTGATGTAGGCAAGGATGAGCCGTTGTTTTCAGCTGATCCCCGCAAGTTCGTCCACTACGACGCCTACTTGCTGTCGACGGCCGAGCCCGTCCGCCAAGCTGCCGAAGCCATGGTGCAAAGACTGATGGTCCCAGAGAGAAAAACCTAATGAATTGTACGGCCATCTATGTCCTCCCGCGTGGGCGGATCGGTACGGCCCCGGCAGAGCACGCCTTGGCGGAGTTGCGTGCGTCGTGTCAGCGGCTGGTTGTCGTCCTCTCGGACGCCGAGATGGCGCGCACGCTGGATCGGTTCGAGCCTGATCGTGTGCTGATCGAGCCCAAAGCCAAGACATCCTACCTCGCAGGGGTGCGGGCCGGATTATTATCGGAAGCAAAAGAGGTTGGACACCCTAGGGTCCCGATAATCGCGACCGGCAGTCACGTGCTTGGACCTATCCGCCCCGTGTCACAGATGCTCGATCAGATGGACAGCACCGGCGCCGGGCTGTTTGCGCCCTATTGGCATGCCACTGAAGCTGACCCTCGCACAAAAAACGAGGGGCTACCATCACATATACCCTATCTGGACTTTGCGATTTTTGGTGCAGCGTTACAGGCCACGGACGAGTTCCGAGAGTTTTGGCAAGCGTTCGAAGGTGGCGACCACTGGACAGATTTTAGGCGGGGTCTTGGCCCGTTCGCGCACTTTCTCAAATCGCATGGGCATGACATTCTATACCCACTCGAACTTGACGAGCTGCAAACAAGTGATCCGCGGCTTTACGAGGTGCATAGCCTGGTCAAGAAGGGATGCCCTTGCCTACCTCTAGAGGTTTTCTCACTCGACCCGCTGCTCCACGATATTAATGCCATTTCTCTAAGGCCAGCCCTCGACTTCATGCGCCAAGGGCACCCCGCGGCTTACCAGGCTGCAATTGATCACGCGTGCCAGACAATACCGATGCGCGAGTTCAACGCGAATGCAGATCAGTTCGAGATATTGCCCACGACAGCACTCCAGCCCGATAAATCGGAATGGAACTTTGGAACCGTGGCTGTTTTTATCCACGCCTATTATCCTGAGATGATTGTCGATCTGGCGGGGTTGGTGGAGAACATTCCTGCTCGTCACCATCTGTTTGTCACCACGGCCAGCGAAGAGAACAAACAAACCATCACGAACCATCTCCTAGATAGGGGGTACTCGACCGACGCGATAGATGTTCGTGTTGTCGAGCATAATCGTGGACGCGACATGTCAGCGTTGTTCATCACCTTCCGAGACGTGATCCTGTCCGACAAATACCAAGTGGCACTCCGGCTTCATTCCAAACGGACGCCACAGGTCTCGCCTCGCGTAGCAGAAGAGTTCAAGACACATCTTTTCGACAATCTGGTTGGAAGCCGTGGTTACGTCCATAATCTTTTGGACAAAATGGAAGCAGAACCGGATCTCGGCCTGTTGATCCCCCCCATTATTCACATCGGTTTCGGCACATTAGGGCACTCTTGGTTCAACAATTTTCAACCAACGCGACAACTAGCGGATGAGATGAAATTTAACATTCCATTGGACACTGTTACGCCCGTTGCCCCGAATGGCACGATGTACTGGTTTCGCACCCACGCATTGCGGAAAATGTTTGAGTGGCCTTGGGAATGGGAAAAGTATAATAAAGAGCCCCACCACGTAGACGGAGGGCTAGCCCACGTACAAGAGCGGTTGATCGGCTACTGCGCACAGGCAGCAGGCTACCGCGTCCTTTCAGTTATGACCCCACAATCAGCCGCACGGAACTACGCGAAGCTCGAATACAAGATGCAGCGCTTGATGTCGCATCTCAGTTCAGGCAACATTGTTGAGCAAGATTTTGTTCTTTCAAAATCCCGAACAAATTTTCGCGGCAAGGTATTCCGTTTCTGTTTTGAAGCTTACGGTAGAACCATTAGACGTTGGCCTGCTTCCCGACGTTGGCTTAGACCGCTGGCTCAATCGGTTCGAAAACTGCTCACCCCTAGCGTCAGAACCCATTGAATTACGTTGAGCCAAGCTCCCTAAACGAGTTTCAGCATGATGCATGTCGATCGTGAAGCCGCTAGATTTCTTTTTAAGTGTTTGACCCCACAGCTTGATGGCTGCCATTAGAGTTTATGACTTAGCAAGTAGATTTACTTGCACTACCTACGGGGGATGACCGCCCTGCCCGCCTTTACCGTTCTGATGGCCTCCCGCAACGGGGCCGCGCATCTGCCTGCGCAGCTGGCCAGCCTTGCCGCGCAAAGCCATGCTGATTGGCGGCTGTGGGTTTCGGACGACGGGTCGACCGATGCCACCCGCGCGCTGGTGCAGGATTTTGCCCGCGACCACGACGTGCGGTGGATCGAGGGGCCGCAACGCGGGGCGGCGGCGAATTGGATGCATCTTTTGTGCCACGCCGACCTGCCATCCGGCCCTGTGGCGCTGTCGGATCAGGATGACATCTGGCTACCCGACAAGCTGGCCCGCGCAAGCGCTGCACTGGCGCGCACCGACGCACCCGTTCTTTACGGGGCGGGCAGCCTGCATATCGACGAGGACGGCACGCCGCGCGGAACCTCGCCCGACTGGCCACGCGGGCCCAGCTTTGAAAACGCGCTGGTGCAGAACGTGGTGTCGGGCCACTCAACGGCGCTGAATGCCGCGGCACTGGACATCGTGCGCCGTGCAAGCGTGCCACAGGGCATCGCCTTTCACGACTGGTGGCTTTACCAACTGATGACCGGGGCGGGTGCACAGGTGGTGCTGGATGCCCATCCGGTGCTGCACTACCGCCAGCACGCAGACAACGTCATGGGCAGCTTTCGCGGTCCGCTGGCGCGGCTCCGGCGGCTGGGGCTGATGCTGGACGGCACATTCGGTGGCTGGATGGCGGCGAACCGTGCCGCCCTGGTCGCCACGGGCGCGCTGACCCCTGCGGCTGAAGCTCTTCTAGAGACTGTTTTCAACGCTCCGTCCGGGCCTGCACGCACCCGCGCCCTGCGCCGGGCAGGGGTGCATCGCCAAAGCCGCGCGGACAACGCTGCCCTTTATGCGGTGGCGGCTTTGGGGCGGATATAAGCGTCGTATCAGTCTGCCCGCCGGTTAAGACACCGCTGGGGCTGGACTTTTTGAAAGTGAGCTACCCCCCGAAATTCGGACACTGACATAAGCTACAAGGGGTAGATTCCGGCTGAGTGCAGAATGACACCCTAAGCCAGCCCTTCATCGTTTTTTCCACTTATACTCGCCTGTGAGGAGGATGTGTGCCCATCCGAGAGGCGAGATGTGCCCCAGGAGATCGGATGGACAGTCTAATCCGACGTGTTGGCGCCGTGTGACAGCCTGCCCGAGGTGCTTGGTGTTCCAGTAGATGATGATGGCGGCCAGCAGGTTCAGCCCTGCCATACGGTAGTGCTGACCTTCGACGGTCCGATCGCGGATTTCGCCCTGCCGCCCGATGCGCAGGGCGTTTTTTAGGGCGTGATGGGCCTCGCCCTTGTTG
>NZ_LWER01000058.1:0-3108 GCF_001634775.1 Sulfitobacter sp. HI0027 | reverse complement strand
ACAAAGTCGAATTGGCCAATCGCTTCACACGCGCAGTGGCCGTCGGCAATCCACGTGAGTTCTCGCAAACCGAAAAGGAAGAACAGGAGATCGCAGAGGCCTGCAACCGCTTGATCAAAAACAGCATCATCTGCTGGAACTATCTCTACTTGGCACGCCAAATCGGAAAAGCTCCAGACGCAGAGGCCAAAGGAAAGCTACTACGCCTGATTACCGCCCACTCGCCCATGTCATGGGCCCATATTAACATGCTGGGTGAGTACGACTTCTCAGAAGAAAAGCTTCGCGACACCCTCGGCATCCTACCCCCGAAAAAGGCCGCATAAAGTGACTGCAAAAAACAGAAGCGCAGGAAAGGCAGAAAACCAAGCAACATCAACTCAATGAAAAAATTCCTGTGGGACTTTCGGTACCTTTATGCTGATAGACCCCCGATGCGGGCGACGACCTCCAGGCCGCGGTCGCCTTGCTGCGTGACCAGAACCGCACCGGCAAACGCAAACTGCCCGATGATCCGCCCATGCCGTTCGCGGCCAAGCATTGGCCGTCGCTGATCTTGCAGGACGGTCAGCCAAAGCGGCGCATGTACGAAACTGCCGTTGTGTCCACCTTGCGAGATCGTCTGCGAGCCGGGGATGTTTGGGTCGACGGCAGTCGCGAGTATCGGCGGTTCGACAGCTACCTGATGCCCCGGAACACTGCGGAAATCGTCATGCGGGATGCGGGCTTCGAGACAGATCCGGAATCATGGCTGGCGGATCGGCGGGCCACGCTGGCAAAACGCCTTGATGAAGTGGACCGCGCCTTGAAGCGCGATGCTCTCACCGGCGTCCGGATCGAGCGCGGGCGCCTGAAAATCACGCCCCATGACGCGGTGACACCACCTGCTGCGGTGCGTCTGGAACGGGCCATTGACGCCGTGATGCCACGTATCCGCATCACGGAATTGCTTTGGGAGGTGAATGCGCAGACGGGGTTCCTCGACGCCTTCACTGATCTGCGTTCTGGCAAGCATCACGATGCGCCCGCCGCTGTGTTGGCCACGATCTTGGCTGGGGCGAGCAATCTCGGGCTAGAGCGGATGGCCTATGCCTCATCGCGCGTCAGCCATGCGCAGTTGACCTGGGCGCAGACATGGTACTTGCGGCCGGAGACGTTTGCAGATGCTCTGGGCCGCATTGTCGATGCCCATCATGGCCTGTCCTTCGCGCAGCACTGGGGCGTAGCTGAACATAGCTCATCGGATGGCCAATTCTTCTCCGCCAATCGAGGCAGCGGGGTGATCAACGCCAAATACGGGCCAGACCCTGGGTTGAAGATCTACTCCTTCCTGTCAGGCCAATACGGGTCGTTCCATTCGAGCGTCATCGGGGCAACCGCAGGCGAAGCCCCTTTCGTGCTCGATGGCCTCCTGAACAATCCGGCCAGCTTCGATCCCCTCGTTCATTACACAGATACTGGCGGCGTGTCGGACCACGTCTTTGCCCTGTTCCATCTGTTGGGGATGACCTTCGCGCCGCGTCTGCGCGACTTTCCGGACCGGAGATTGGCCTGCTTCGGGAGTGCAAAAGCGTGGCCCACTTTGTCTCCCATCATGGGCAAACCGATCAACGAAGAGGTGATACGGCAGCATTGGGGCGACATCATGCGGCTCGCGGCCAGCATACGCGACAAGTCTCTCAAACCGTCTGAAATCCTGCGCAAGCTTGGGGCGTACCGCCAGCAAAACCGGCTGTACCTCGCTCTGGGTGAAATCGGTCGGATCGAACGTACGCTCTTCATGCTCGACTGGATCGAGAACGCCGACCTGCGCATGGAAAGCCACGCAGGTCTCAACAAGGGTGAAGCGCGTCACTCGCTGGCCAAGGCCGTATTTGCTCATTCACAAGGGCGCATTCATGATCGCTCTGACGCGGCTCAACAGAAACGCGCGATGGCGCTCAACCTCGTCATTGCCGCCATCACGTTTTGGAACACTATTTACAGGCCAGACACCTCGCGCAGACCAGCCCGCTATACGATGCTAGGCTGCTTCCGCACACGTCGCCGCTCGGGTGGGAGCACGTCATCCTCTCTGGCGACTTCGATTGGCATTCTGGTGCAGCAGAGCGCAAAATTGCGCGGCCACTGAACATCAGGCCCGTCAGAGACTGGGGGACTTGAAGATGTTCGCTGAAAGTTCTCCCTTGGCGTGGTTTTACGAAGAAACCTTCCGATGGCCCCTATCTGCATCAGCCTATAGTACTCCTCTTTTGACCGGAGATGCGTTGTATTGACCCAAAGTACGGCCGCAAGGGAGCACGCACCGTCAAACAGCCGTGCACCTTTGCCTGCGCATCAGAACATATATGCCCTAAGCCTTCTTTACAGTTTTTGCCTTCGTACCATGCTCGTGGACCGTTTCGACAAGCGAATGATGCCCACCTTGTCTGGGTGCAAACCAGCGGTGCAGGGCGGGCATGACCAGTAGGGTCAGCACGGTTGACGAAACAAGCCCCCCGGTTACCACAGTGGCAAGCGGGCGTTGGACCTCGGCACCGACGCCGGTGGCGAAGAGCAATGGTGCCAGCCCAAGTGCCGTCGTCATGGCGGTCATCAGGACCGGACGCGCGCGCAGCCCTGCGGCCTCAATGGCCAAAGCCTCCAGATTGCGACCGGCGCGCGCAAAATCATCCATGAAACTGACCAATACCATACCGTTGCCCAACGCGATGCCGAACAATGCGATAAACCCGACAGTAGCAGGCACCGACACCGGCAACCCTGTCAACCAGAGCGCCATCGCACCACCCGTCAGCGCCAAGGGGATATTCAACAGGATGAGGATCGCTGATTTCAGGCGACCAAAGGTTACCAGAAGGATCAGCAGAACGATGCCCAACGTAATCGGAATAACCACTTTGAAACGGGCATTCGCCTGTTGCTGAAGCTCGAATTGGCCGCCCCAGACCAAACGATACCCGGGCGGTAGATCCAACTGAGCGTCCGTCAACGTCTGCGCTTCGGCAACGAAAGAGCCGATATCGCGACCGCGCACGTTGGACTGGACCGTGATGAAGCGTTCGCCATCTTCGCGTGTGATCTGGCGTGGACCGATTACAGTTTCGA
>NZ_LWER01000057.1:0-9613 GCF_001634775.1 Sulfitobacter sp. HI0027 | reverse complement strand
GGCTTGCCGTTGGGTCTGCAACTGATCGGGCGCCCGTGGGAAGAGGCCGAGTTGCTGTCCTCCGCCTATGCGCTGGAGAAGGCGGCCGGTTTTGTGGCCAAGCCCGAGAAATGGTGGTAAGCCGCAGGGCGGTGAATAAGAGGCGAGAGCGGGTCAGATGATCACACGGACACTTCTAGCGATGACAGCAGGCGGTCTTTTGGCAGCCTGCCAACCGGCGATCCCCGATTCCGGGAACATCAACAGCGGGCGCGGCGTCGGCTTTGGCGACAGCAATTTCGAAGCCGAGCAGCGTGCACGCGATGCGGCGCTGGCGGGCGATGGCAGCTTCACCTCTGACGTTACCGCCCAGCCGTTAGATGACGGCTCCCCCGAAGCGACGGCGGCGGAAACTGCCCGCGTTCTGGCGGCGACCCGTCCGGGCGGGGCAAGCAACGGTCTGGGCAATGACGCCACGACCAACTCGGGCGTTTCCCCGGTGAACGCCAGTCCGTCGAATCCGCCCCCCGCCGCGGTCAACGCCGTTGGCATCTCGAACGAGAACAACTTTGATGCGGTGTCGGGCCAGCGCAGCATTCAAGACGACGCGGCCCGTGTGGCCGCCAACCGCGCCCAATATCAGGTGGTTCAGCCCGAAGCACTGCCCGAGCGTCGGAACGTCGGCCCGAACATCGTCGCCTATGCGCTGCAATCCAACCAATCGGTCGGTCAGCAGGTCTATAGCCGTTTCGGCTTTAACAAGGCCCGCAAGTTTGAACGTGCTTGCGCGCAGTACAGCCACGCTGACCAAGCGCAGATTGCTTTCCTTGAGGCCGGTGGTCCCGAAAAGGACCGCGAGGGCATGGATCCCGATGGCGATGGCTTCGCCTGCAACTGGGATCCCACCCCCTTCCGCCGGGCTGCGCAGGGCTGATAGATGCCTGTCGCGCCTGACGTGACGGCGCATCCCTCACCCAATTACGGCCCGCGACGCGGCGGGCTGCGGCCCCGGCTTATCGTCCTCCACCACACGGCCATGACCAGCGCCCAAGCGGCGCTGGATCGGCTCTGCGACCCCTCTGCGGCTGTCTCTGCGCATTATCTGATCTGTGGCAACGGGCGCATCCTGCAATTGGTCAAGGAAGACCAGCGCGCTTGGCACGCGGGCGTCGGCGAATGGGCGGGTCAGGACGACATCAACTCCCGCTCCATCGGGATCGAGTTGGACAACCGCGGCGATCACCCGTTCTCAGAACCGCAGATGTGCGCGCTCGAAACCCTCCTGCCCGGCATCATGGAGCGTCACAGTATCCCGCCCGACGGGATAATCGGCCACTCCTGCATGGCACCGGGCCGAAAGGTCGACCCCGGCCCCCGATTCGATTGGGCACGGCTGGCGCGGCGGGGGCTGGCCTTGCCTGCGGGCGACGGCGTTGCGCCAAAGACCGCCACAGCCGACACCTTCCGCGACGCCGCGCAGGCCGCAGGCTTCACCGCGCCCTGCGATGATGCAACGCTGCTAGAGACCGTGCGGATGCGTTTCCGTCCCCACGGGCGCGGCCCTCTCACCCCCGCAGACCTTGCCGCCCTGCCCGCCCCCATTGACGCGCCACGCGGCGGCGTCTAGGGCGGGGATGCGCGGAAGGCTGGATGGCCGCTGCGTCGACTCGCGTCGCATGACCGACGACCACTCCCGTCACACGCATGTGTGACATCCGTGGCGTCGCTTTTGCGGGGCAAAAGCGACGTAGAGGAAAGTCCGGACTCCAAGAAGGAACGGTGCCGGGTAACGCCCGGGCGGGGCAACCCGACGGAAAGCGCCACAGAAATGAAACCGCCCCTTGGTCCGGCTTGCCGGAACCCCCAAGGGGTAAGGGTGAAACGGTGGGGTAAGAGCCCACCGCGGGGCTGGCAACAGCTCTGGCACGGCAAGCCCCACCGGGAGCAATGCCAAATAGGGACCGCGCGCCGCTGATCTTCGGGTCAAAGGCGGGGCTCTTCTGCCCCAGCAGGTCCGGGTTGGCAGCTGTAGCCGCATCGGCAACGGTGCGGTCAGAGGAATGGTCATCGCCTGTCTTGCGACAGGTACAAAATCCGGCTTATAGGCCTTCCGCGCATATTCCTGCCCTTTCAGGTCCGAAAGGCAGGTTTTTCGACGAAACCGGCGTCTTTCGGCATCGGACGGGCAAATAGCGGTTGACTCGGGCGCGGGTCTGACTAGAACCCGAAATTCAGAATTCACGCACGCCTGCGCGGCCGTGCAGCAGGAGAAGACACATGGCGAAGCCAACCACGATCAAGATCCGCCTGAACTCGTCCGCGGGCACAGGCCATTTCTACGTGACCAAGAAGAACGCACGCACCATGACCGAGAAGATGGTCATCAAAAAGTACGACCCCGTTGCGCGCAAGCACGTCGAATACAAAGAAGGCAAGATCAAGTAAGATCGCCTGCTTTGAACGGTTTCAAAAGGCCACGCGGTTTGCGCGTGGCCTTTTGCGTTGTGGAGCCGGGTAAGGCGCGCTTAGCGCAGCTTTAACCGACCTAGGCCGCCAGGGCAGCGGCAGCCCGTCAATCGCACCCCTTTCCCGCTCAGGGCGCCTGCACCACCCATTGTCGCGAAGATGGGACGCGCCGATAGCGCAGGCACCCCACCGCCCCGTCGAAATGCAGCCGCTCCCGCCCAGAGGCGACCGTTTTCTCTTGAGGCACCTCAAAATTCGCGCAGACAGCGAGGCTCTCAGCCCCTCGCGCCACCTCATAGGCGGCGCCGGTCAGCGGATCGTGGAGGCTCTGCTCTGTGCTGCGACAGGCGCGAGAGAACGCCGCCTGCTCTGCAGTCTCGCAAATAAGCGCATCGGCGAGGTGCCGCAGGTCTGCCAGACGGGTCTGGTCACGGCTTTCGGCGCGCGCATGACCCGGCCCGCCGACCACGGCGAAACCGGCAAGGAGCGCGGCCAAGACCACAGCCACGGCACCGCCAAAGAACAGCCGGTTCACCCGGTCGCCCCCTGCCGCCCATCGCGGCGGTAATAGCCAAAGATGCCCCCGGCGATTCCTGCCACCACCAGTGCCTTCAGCGCGAATTGCACTGTCAGATCACCACTGAGAAAGGCATAGATCACCGCTACCAGATCGCCCAACAGGACCGCAGCGGCGAAAAGCAGGGTCACGTAGGTCATCCAACTGCGAATGGCCGAGCGCGCCAGCGCCGGATCAGCGGCCAACCGCCTGTTTTCGCGCGTGGCCAGCCACAGGTACAGCGGCAACGTCACGATCAGCACCGCCATGGCCCAGCGGATGCGATAGGTCGCCCCGCCACCCTCTGAGGAAATGAAGTGGTCGATCAAAGCATGCAGCAGCCCCACCAGATACCCCGCGCCAAAAAGCAGCGCTCCGAACATCAGCGCATAGACGAAAAAATCCCGCGCCGTGACCACGGGGCGCGGGCGTGGCACCGGCGGGGCAAAGGGCACATCCGCCCAGCCTTCCAATGCGTCGCTGACCTCTTGCGCTGACCAGCCCGCCTGGCCCAACACTGCGGCGATCTCAACGCGGCTTTCGCCTGCGCTGAGCGCATCCCGCACGAATTGCGCCAAATCCCTATTGCCTGCCATGGGTTACCCCCCTCTTTTGGCTTGGAAAAATGCAGTTAAAAGCTGCTCTGAGTCCCGCGCGGCGATGCCGTCAAAGACCTGCGGCGCGTGATGGCATTGGGGATGCGAGAACACCCGCGCGCCCTGCGCCACGCCGCCTGATTTGGGGTCTGCCGCACCATAAAACAAGCGCTCTAGCCGCGCGGCGGCGATGGCCCCGGCGCACATCGCGCAGGGCTCCAACGTGACGTAGAGCGCGTGACCGATCAGCCGTTCTGAGCCAACAGCCGCACAGGCCGCACGCAGGGCCAGCATCTCGGCATGGGCGGTTGGATCGTTGCGCGCGCGGGTTTCGTTGCCTGCCGTCGCGACGATCCGCCCTTCGGGTGAGACGACAACCGCCCCCACCGGCACCTCGCCGCGCGCGGCAGCGGCGCGGGCCTCGGCCAGCGCCTGACCCATATATGAGCGAAACTCCATTCCGTCACATGGCCGCAAACGCCACCCTTTCGCAAGCCCGTGAAACAGGGTAAGCGCAGTGTATGAACGCAAAAACGCCCCCCTCCGGCTCAGGCCCGCAAAACACCGACACCGATGCTGACGCCAGCACATCCAAGGGCGACCGTATCGCCAAGGTGCTGTCGCGCGCCGGTATTGCCTCGCGCCGAGAGGCCGAGCGCATGATCGAAGCGGGCCGCGTGCGCGTGAACGGAGAGCAGATCACCTCGCCCGCGCTGAACGTCACGCCTGAGGATAAGATCACCGTCGACAACACCCCCGTCGGCGCGCCCGAACCGCCGCGCATCTGGCTTTATCACAAGCCCACCGGGCTGGTGACGACAAACTCTGACGAGAAGGGCCGCGAAACGATCTTTGATGCCCTGCCCGAGGACATGCCCCGCGTGATGACCGTAGGCCGGCTTGACCTCAATTCCGAAGGGCTTTTGTTGCTGACCAACGATGGCGGCGTGAAACGCAAACTGGAACTCCCCAGCACCGGCTGGCTGCGCCGCTACCGCGCGCGGGTGAATGGCCGCCCCACGGATGAAATGCTGGAGCCTCTGCGCCGCGGCATCACCGTGGAGGGCGAAAATTTCCAGCCGATGGATGTGACGCTGGACCGCCAGCAAGGCGCGAACGCTTGGCTGACCATCGGCCTGCGCGAAGGCCGCAACCGCGAGATTCGCCGCGCGATGGAGGCCGTGGGCCTGACTGTAAACCGGCTGATCCGGATCTCTTACGGCCCGTTCCAATTGGGCGAGTTGAAGATCGGCGAGGTAGAAGAACTGCGCCGCAAGGTCGTGCGCGATCAACTGGGCCTTGAGTTGGAAGACCCCAGCGGCACCGCTGTCAAAAAGCCCACGGGTCTGCGCCGCCCGCCACGCCGCAAACCCGGCGGTTTTGGGGGCGCGGGCCAGCCCGGTCTGCCCGTACAACCCGGCGAAGATGATGAACCGCCGCCCCGCCGTGGTGGCGGAAAGGCGAAGAACGCACCGCGTGGCAAGGCAGCTCAAGGCAGGCCCAGTGGTAAACCCAGCGGCAAACCGGGGGCGCGTCCTGCAGGGCGCCCCAATGCGAAGCCGGACGGTAAACCGGGGCCAAAGCCCGGTGGCCGGGGGCCAAAACCCCGCCGCTGACCGGCGATGCCCCAAGTTGCCCTGCGCGTTTCCGGAACGCTGCCGACCTGCGTGCGTTGAATAGAGAACGGCAGGGCAAGATCAGCGCGAAACCGCTGGCAGAAAAGGGCAATATGTTGCGAATAGTGATGTTTTTGGTGGCCTTGGCCGCGCTCGTGGTTATCATCCTCGGCGCGGCCTCGCTCTTGGGGCGCGCGGCTGACAGTGCCGGCACGGCGCTGCGCCCGATCTGGGGCGGCGAAAGGGGAAACATGATGGCGCCAACGACCTTTCAGAAAATCGCCTTTGGGGCGTTGCTGGTTTTGCTGCTTGGGCTGACCAGCGGTTTTCTCGGGGGGCTTTGATCCATGGCGCAGCGCTTTGGCGGCAAATATAGCCCCGACACGGACGCCACCCCCGGCAGCACACCGCGCAAGACCCGCAGCCTGCGGGTCGATCCTGTGGGCGGGCGGGTGAACCTGATGTTCCTGCCCCCGGTCCTGCTGGCTGGAACCTCGCTTGTCGGTGGCGCGGGCACGCTGGTCCTTGGCCTTGGCGGGGCGTTTTTGTTGGCCTCGGGCGTCTGGCTACTGCGCGACGGCCTTCTGGCGGAGGCGGAGTACCACGAACGCAAAGTTGCCCGCCGCCCGGTTCTCCCGCGCAAAATTCTGGCCGCAGTATTGGCGGGCGCTGGCGCGGCCCTTGCCGCTTACAGCAATGACCCGAGCCTGATCGCAGCCCTGCTCTACGGTGTCGCGGCCACGGCCCTGCACCTTGCGGCATTTGGCATTGATCCCTTGCAGAACAAGGGTATGGAGGGGATCGACACCTTCCAGCAAGACCGCGTTGCCCGCGTGGTAGATGAGGCCGAAAAGCTGCTCTCGGGCATGAGCCAAGCGGTCTTGCGCGCAAGCGACCGGCGGGCCGAAGCACGGCTGGCCGAGTTCCAAGAAACCGCCCGCCAATTGATCCGCACCGTAGAAGAAGACCCCCGCGACCTGACCGCCGCCCGCAAATACCTTGTCGTCTATCTGCGCGGCGCGCATGATGCGACGGTGAAATTCGCCGACCTCTATGCCCGCAACCAAGACGCGCAAGCCCGCGACGACTACCTCGCTTTGCTCGACGATCTGGATCAGAACTTTGCCGCCCGCACAGCGAAGTCCCTGCTGGACGACCGCAGCGATCTGAACGTGGAAATCGACGTGCTGCGTGAACGCCTCTCCCGCGAGGGGGTCCGACTGGAACAGCCCGCCCCTGCAAATACCAAGGAAGATCAGTGATGACCGATGCCCTCCGTGAAAAAGCTGCCCAATCGCAAGGGTTGGTGGAAGAAGTGAACGCAACCGTTTTGCCCGAACCGGCGGATGCCAATGCCATCGTGCCATTGGCCAAAGCTGATGCCGCACAGAGCGCGGAAATCCAAAAGCGTATGGCCGAGATCGACGTGACCGATACGCAATCCATCGTCAGCTTCGGCTCTGCCGCGCAGGCCGAGTTGCAAGAGATCAGCCAATCCATGCTGGCCGATGTGCGCAACAAGGATGTCGGCCCCGCGGGCGATAGCCTGCGCACCATGGTCAGCGCGATCCGCGGCTTCTCGGTCTCTGAGCTGGACGTGCGGCGCAAACAAAGCTGGTGGGAAAAATTGCTGGGCCGTGCCACCCCATTCGCCAAATTCACCGCGCGTTTCGAAGAGGTACAAGGCCAGATCGACCGGATCACGGACAACCTGCTGGCACATGAGCATACGCTGTTGAAAGACATCAAATCGCTCGACCTGCTTTATGAAAAGACGCTGCAATTCTACGACGAACTGGCGCTTTATATCTCGGCCGGTGAGGCCAAGATTGTTGAACTGGATCACAAGACCATCCCCGCCAAACAGACCGCGCTGGATAAGGCGAACGAAGACGATCAGGTGATGCGGGCGCAGGAACTCCGTGATCTGCGTGCCGCCCGCGATGATCTGGAGCGTCGGGTGCATGATCTGAAACTGACACGTCAGGTCACCATGCAATCCCTGCCTTCGATCCGTCTGGTGCAGGAGAACGACAAAAGCCTCGTGACCAAGATCAACTCGACCTTGGTGAACACCGTGCCGCTGTGGGAAACGCAACTGGCCCAAGCCGTGACCATCCAGCGCAGCGGTGACGCGGCTAATGCGGTGCGCGAGGCGAATGACCTGACCAACGAATTGCTCACCTCCAACGCCAAGAACCTGCGTGACAGCAACAAGGTGATCCGTCAGGAAATGGAGCGTGGCGTCTTCGACATCGAAGCAGTGAAACAGGCCAACGAAGACCTGATCGGCACCATCGAAGAATCCCTGCAAATCGCCGATGAAGGCAAGGCAAAACGCGCCAATGCCGAGAAGGAGTTGCAGGAAATGGAAGGCCGTTTGCGCGACACACTGGCCGCCGCTAAGGCCCGCGAAACGGGCTTGGGCGATACCACAGGCAATGCGGTGCCAAGCTAAGACCGACGTGGGGGAACAGGTAATGCAAGAACGTCTGCGCAGAAAACTGCGCGCCGGGGGGGCGCTGGCGCTGAGCATGCTATTGCTGGCCTGCGCCGAACCCGCGCCCGTCTTGCAACAGGTCGCCAAGCCGCAGGCCCGCCCTGTGGTAAAGCCCCCCTCTCCGGCTGTGGTGGCCAAACCCACTTCGCAAAAAAGCGCCATGCTGCGCAGCTATTTGCATCAAGTTGAGAAGGCGCAGTTGAGCCAGGATTTGCTGCGCCAAGACGGTGGCGGTGATGACACGCCCTTTACCAGCGAAATGCTGGTCCGCAACTTTGAGCAGATCGCCCTTTATAACGAATATGACGGCAATTTTTCCGGCCACGGTGGGGCCAGTCCCCTGCGCCGCTGGGAAGGGCCTGTGCACATGCAGATCATCTTCGGTGATAGCATCCCCCCGTCGCAACGCCGCTCTGACACCACCAACATCAAGGCTTTCGCGCGACGCCTTGCCCGGGTTACGGGGCATCCGATCTCAACGACAGGCACGCCTAATTTCATAGTGGTTGTAGCTTCTGAAGATGACCGGGTCGATGCTTTGACCCATGCTGCGGAAAAGGTCGCGGGCGTAAGCCCATCGTCGCTCCGTGCGATGCGCAACATGCGCCGCGACACCTATTGCGCCGTGGCCGCCTATGCCGCGGGCGACCACCCGAATGTCTATACCGCCGCCGTGGCGGTGATCCGCTCGGAAAACCCCGGGTTGCTGCGGCTGTCGTGCATCCACGAAGAACTGGCCCAAGGCTTGGGTCTGGCCAATGACAGCCCCGCCGCACGCCCGTCGATCTTTAACGATGACGACGAATTCGCCTTGCTGACCAAACACGACGAACTCCTGCTCAAGATGCTCTATGACAAGCGTCTGCGCCCCGGCATGACAGCAGAGCAGGTCAACCCGATCACCCGGATCATCGCACGCGAGTTGACGGACGGGCCGGTGTAACGCAGCTTTACGACGAAAGAATAAGGACCATTCCCATGGGCATTTTCGATTTCCTCTCCGGCCAGTTCATCGACGTCATTCACTGGACCGACGACACCCGCGACACCATGGTTTGGCGGTTTGAGCGTGAAGGCCATGAGATCAAATACGGCGCCAAGCTGACGGTGCGCGAGGGGCAAGCGGCGGTCTTTGTGCATGAGGGGCAGTTGGCGGATGTCTTCACCCCCGGTCTCTATATGCTTGAGACCAACAACATGCCGATCATGACCTCGCTTCAGCATTGGGACCATGGCTTCAAAAGCCCGTTCAAGTCCGAGATCTATTTCGTCAACACCACCCGGTTCAACGATCTGAAATGGGGCACCAAGAACCCGATCATCGCCCGCGATCCTGAGTTTGGCCCGGTGCGCCTGCGCGCCTATGGCACCTACTCCGTCCGCGTGAGCGACCCGGCGAAGTTCCTGACCGAGATCGTCGGCACCGATGGTGAATTCACCATGGATGAAATCTCTTACCAAATCCGCAACATCATCGTGCAGGCCTTTTCGCGCACACTGGCAAGTTCGGGCATTCCGGTGCTCGACATGGCTGCGAACACCCGTGAATTGGGGCAATTGGTCGGCAAAGACATCGCCGCACAGATCGCCGAATACGGGCTGGCGATGCCCGAGCTTTACATCGAGAACATCTCCCTCCCGCCCGCGGTTGAGGCGGTGATGGACAAACGCACCTCCATGGGCGTGGTCGGAAACCTTAACGAATACATGCAGTTCCAAGCGGCTGAGGCGCTTGGCCGCGATGGCGCGGGCGGGGCGGCGATGCAAACCGGCCTCGGCGCGGGTCTGGGCATGAGCATGGCGCAGGCCGCCAGCGCGCAGGCCGGCCCTTGGGGCGCGCGCCCTGCCCCCACCGCCGCCGCACCGGTGCCGCCGCCCCCGCCGCCGGTCGAAAAGGTCT
>NZ_LWER01000056.1:0-5057 GCF_001634775.1 Sulfitobacter sp. HI0027 | reverse complement strand
CGATCACCTTCAGCCTTGTTTCCACGGGCAAAGGCGGCACCCGCGAGGGTCGCGTCTTGTCACGCTTGAGACCGGCCACGCCCTCATCGAGATACCGCTGCTGCCAGCGCCAGACCGTGGGTTTCGACGTGCCCGCGCGTCGCATAATCTCGAACGTGCCATGACCGTCCGCTGTGGCCAGGACGATCTCGGCCCGCCAGACAAGCTTGCGCGCAGTGTTGCGGTTGCTGATCAGGGCTTGAAGCTCAGTACGGTCGGCGGGGCCAAGGTAAAGGCAGATGTCATGGCGTCTCATGCCTCAAATATGGCACATCACGTTGCCGATGGGAATCTCCTGTCAGGTGGAGAACACTAGTGGTTCATTGAGAGGGGAACTACCATGGACGTGCGAATTATTGTCGAGACGACTTTCGAGAACGGAACCACAAAGAGGCATCGTCTCGGCCGCCTATCCCGCCCGTTTCGGCGCACGCAACCTGAGGGTTTCGGGTTGTTGCTCGAAGATGCGAAGACGATCCTGGGGCAATTGCAGAATGCGATCCTGCGCGACCAGATCGAGGAAATTTCCGAAGCCAGCAGGATCTGTCCGGACTGCGACGGGGTCCGGGCTATACATGATTATCGGTCGCGGGTGCCCGACACGCTTTTCGGCAGGTTCGAGGTCAAAGCGCCGCGCATTCGCCGGTGCGCCTGCAATGCAAAATCCGATGTTGTCTTGGGCGGACCGCTTTCGCCTCTCGCTGACTATTTTCCGGATCGATCGACCCCGGAACTGCGACGCCTTCAGGCCGAACTTGGGGCGCGTCATTCCTTCCGGGAAGCGGCGCGTATCCTGGAAACCTTTCTACCTTGCGCGAAGCAGGTGAATACATCGGTGCGCAATCGACTGGGCAAAGTTGCCAGGGAAATCTGCGACAGCGAGCAGACTGAGCCGTTGGTTCCTTCAGCCGCCAAAGAGGCGCCTGCGTTGACGGTTTTCCTAGACGGTGCGCATATCCGATGCAGGCCGGAATACCAGAAGCGACACCTCGATGTTGTGGTTGGCAAGATCGAAAGCCACGATAGGTGCCGTCGCTTCGGCTTGGTGCAACAAGCGGTCCTGTCGCCTGCCAGTCAGCTTCGCCGGGACTTGATGTCTCTCGGTTGGGATCGCGAACAAACCGTCACGGTAATTTCGGACGGGGAACCAGCCCTGCCAAACCTCGTCCGCAATGCCGTCGGTGGAAAGGTACGCCACATCCTCGACTGGTGGCATATCTCGATGCGTATTCAGCACGTCGAGAACGCCGTAAAAGGCCTGCTGCAGAGCAGGGGTTTCTCCGGCATTCCAGTGCTGTTCAAACGTCCGGCCGAAACGCTGCGATGGTACCTTTGGCATGGAAAAGTTCTTACGGCCACGACCAGTCTGCAATGGTTGATCGTCGATTGCGCCCGGCTGGTTACAGATGACCGCGTGGCAACTGAAGCCACTCGGCGAGTGCAAGCTCGCTGCCGAGACCTCTATTCATACCTTGCGAACAACATGGACAACCTGACGAACTACGGCAAGCGACATCGAAGAGGCCTTCCGGTCTTTTCTTCCCGAGCAGAGGGCTGCGTGGACGACATCGGGAACACCCGCATGGGCAAGCGCCGCCGCATGAGATGGTCGCCCAAAGGAGCCCACCGCGTGGCGGTTGTCCGCGCCGCCGTTCTCGACGGTCGGCTAACCGGCGCCTACCAAAGAGCAGCCGCATAACCCCCAAGTTTTGCCCACTCCCTGCTGCGGCAGGATGGTACATCCTGCAGCCGACCCACTCCCAGACGAGTACTCAGACGGACGAAAGAATGGCACTTCCCGCAGGTGCGCTTGCAACTGTCAGGCTGCCCCCAAGTTTCACCGAGCAAGAGCAAATCGGCAAGCGTGCCTATGGTGCGGCCTGCGCGACCTGCCACGGCGTCAATGGGCAGGGTCAGGACGGCGTTGCTCCACCGCTGGTGCACAAGATTTATGAGCCGGGCCACCACGGTGACATGGCGTTTGTCCTCGCAGCACAGAATGGTGTTCGGGCGCACCATTGGAAGTTTGGCAACATGCCAGCTGTCGAGGGCGTAACACGAGCAGAAGTATTGAATATCGTGGCATATATACGGGCTCTTCAAAGGGAAAACGGAATTAACTGAGTGACCTGTCGACCTGAGGCAAAAGCATAACAGCCATCCAGTAGATAATAACTGTCATCAACGGGGAGAGAAACGAATGAAACCTAAATTTATCGCAACGCTAGCACTGGCATAGTCCGGAACAGGTGTTCTCGCCGATGGACATGCAACCGGCGACGCATCAGCCGGAGACAAGGTATTTAACAAGTGCAAGGCCTGCCACTCAATCGTCAGGACGGATGGTGACGTTATCCGAAAGGGTGGCGCGGTTGGGCCAAATCTTTATGGTGTGTACAACCGAACAGCAGGGACCGAAGAAATGTTTGGGAATAAATTTCGGGACTCTATTCGTGAAGCGGGCGAGAATGGCTTGGTCTGGAACGAGAGCGATTTCGTAGCCTATATTGCAGATCCGAAGAAGTTCCTCGCGACTTTTCTGAACGACAGCAAGGCGAAATCTGGCATGTCATTCAAATTGAAGAAAGAAACGGATGCCAAGGCAGTCTGGGCTTATCTCGTTTCGGTTGGACCGGAGGTTGAGGCCGATTAGATTTTTATTCGTTTGCACGGCTCTTTTTATGCTCGGTGCGCCCTTTGTAGCGGCTGAAGATGCCCCTCTGTTTCCAGTCAGACCACTGATTGCACCGGTTGGGGATCACGCACGTGAACCCTCGCTTTCAACACTGCCCGATGGTCGGATCGTGATGAGTTGGACCGAAGGTAACAACGCCGTTCGGATGGCCCTGTTCGATGGCACCTCTTGGACGGAGGCGCGTACAATTCATCAATCTGAGACACTGTTTGTGAACTGGGCCGACTTTCCGTCAGTCGTTGGGCTTAGCGATGGGACGCTTGCAGCGCATTGGTTGGAATTGAATGGGCCGGGCAGCTATCAATACGACGTAAAGATCGCTTTCTCCTTCGATGAGGGTCTGAACTGGACAACGCCAATCATACCCCACGATGACCGATCAAAGCGTGAACATGGTTTCGTGTCGCTAATCCCTGCAATTGGCAGAGCCTCGCAACCGCTGTATTGCGGCCTTCAAGCCTTGTTTGTCATGCTTTGACGCGTGATCGGTTCTTGGATCGCCCGGTATTCACGCCGGACACGGGTTGATGCGGCGCAGTTGAACGAGGCGTCGCATGTTATATGCGAGGTTCTTCATCCCGATCCTAGCCTTGGGGTTCCTCCCAACAAAGGTACGTAATGCGACATAGCGTTCACGCCATGATGTTAGTCTGATGGCGTTTTTCGTGTTTTCGCCCCGCCCGTTTTGCTGCTCTGTTTATGCTGCCTTTTTCGGGGGCAGGATGCCAAGGGTATCGCGGAGCTTTTCCTCGAAGAAGTCGTGCTCGCCGAGCATGTTGATATGTGCCCATGACATGGGCGAATGGGAGGCGATCAGCATTATCGGCGGATCAGCAGGCTGAAGTGAGAGACAAGATCAAAAACGGCGAGACGATCTCAGCCATTGCACGCCATTTTGAAACCAGCAGGCAAACAATCATGCGCGTCAGAAATCAGGGATAATCCTATGTCGCATTTCGTACCTTTGTTGGGATAGACCCAGACTTAGCAACGCCCGCCTCTTTAGCCGCCTTGTTCAGAGATAGTTTTGCCATAGTTTTTCCTGCCTATTATCGGTGGTCTGGTTCGGTTCTGCATGTTCGGTAGAACCAATTTACATGAAAACCACTACGGCAGGGAAGGGAAGGGACAAAAGGTTCAAAACCCTTCAACAACCGCTTTGATTTTGAACGGGGTTTGTGGTGGCGGAAAACGGGGCAGGCCCAGCTTGCAGAACCACCTGTAGGCCAGGTTGAGATGAACATCCTCGACGAGCCGCCGTTCCGACCGAATGCCATACCACGTCTGTGACGAAACATCGAAATTCGGCAGCCCCCACGCCCAAGACAACGAAAGCGGGCATGGAGAAGCTACCGGATGATCGTCTTGCACTTCCTGGATTGGAGATATGACGTAGTTTAGAAGATAGGTCCTTCGGTGTGCCTCGGCTAAGATGTTGGCTGCGCACCATGCCTATGGACCGTTTCGACAAGCGAATGATGCCCACCTTGTCTGGGTGCAAACCAGCGGTGCAGGGCGGGCATGACCAGTAGGGTCAGCACGGTTGACGAAACAAGCCCCCCGGTTACCACAGTGGCAAGCGGGCGTTGGACCTCGGCACCGACGCCGGTGGCGAAGAGCAATGGTGCCAGCCCAAGTGCCGTCGTCATGGCGGTCATCAGTACCGGACGCGCGCGCAGCCCTGCGGCCTCAATGGCCAAAGCCTCCAGATTGCGACCGGCGCGCGCAAAATCATCCATGAAACTGACCAATACCATACCGTTGCCCAACGCGATGCCGAACAATGCGATAAACCCGACGGTAGCAGGCACCGACACCGGTAACCCTGTCAGCCAGAGCGCCATCGCACCACCTGTCAGCGCCAAGGGGATATTCAACAGGATGAGGATCGCTGATTTCAGGCGACCAAAGGTTACCAGAAGGATCAGCAGAACGATGCCCAACGTAATCGGAATAACCACTTTGAAACGGGCATTCGCCTGTTGCTGAAGCTCGAATTGGCCGCCCCAAACCAAACGATACCCGGGCGGTAGATCCAACTGAGCGTCCGTCAACGTCTGCGCTTCGGCAACGAAAGAGCCGATATCGCGACCGCGCACGTTGGACTGGACCGTGATGAAGCGTTCGCCATCTTCGCGTGTGATCTGGCGTGGACCGATTACAGTTTCGATATTGGCCACTGTGTCCAGCGGCACCCGTGCGCCCGAAGGCGATTCCAGCACGATGCGTCTGATCGCCTCCGGTGTGTCGCGGCTTTCTTCGTCAAAACGCACCATTATCGGAAACTGTCGCACGCCCTCGAACAGTGATCCGGCCTCGGCCC
>NZ_LWER01000055.1:0-4002 GCF_001634775.1 Sulfitobacter sp. HI0027 | reverse complement strand
TCTTTGCATGTCGCGCCCCAGCCCCCATCGTTCCCGCATCGTTCGGCGCAGTTCTAGCCTGATCACCCAAGGAATTCATAGATCAAAGGCCAGACGCCGCTCTGGACCTAGATCTGGCCCGCTTCCCCGCCCGCCTCTGCCGCCAGCAGCTTGCGGCCCGTGTCGAGCACACCGTCGACGATGTCATTGGCAATCGCCGCGCTCAGCGCTGCGCCATCGCGTGCGGTTAGTGCCGCCAACACCTCTTTATGTCGGTCGATCTGATAGTATTCCGCCACCTCAGTGATGACCTGCCGCTGAAAGGGGCCGAGTTGCAGCCAGATGCTTTCGATCATCGGCAAGGACGCCTGCGCCGGGTTCACCGAATACAGCATCCGGTGAAAGGCTTGATTCTGCAGCGTCAATTGGTCCGAGTCCCGCTCTGCCACAAACCGATCCATGCTGCCGTCAATCTCGGTCAGCCTGTCGATCACGATGTCCGAGATATAGGGCAAGGCGCGCAAGGCGGCGTGGGTCTCGACCGCGATGCGCAGGGCGACCAGTTCCTCGAACCGGTCAGTGGTCATTAGCGGCACGGTCAGGCGGCGGTTGTCCTTGATCTGGATGGCATGTTCCGAACTCAGCCGCCGCACTGCCTCGCGCACCGGGGTCGGGCTGAGGCCAAGACGCTCTGCAATGCCGCGCATGGTCAGCGAGGTGCCAGGCGTGATCGCGCCGAGCATGATCGCATTGCGCAGCCGCTCATAGACATATTCCTGCGTCGTCCCGCCCGGAATCTCAGGGATTTCGGGGATGTTGAGCGCGTCGTTTTCGGTGTCGGTCATCGGGCCGCCTTTGGTCTTTCGCCGCTGACCATACGCTCCGGGGCGATTGACAGACAAGCGAATAGTGGTATGACGTTTCCCTAAATGGTATCACATTTTCAGGTTCGATATCGAAAGGAACCCCATGTCTCAGAGCAAAGCCGAAGCCTGGCTGGCGCAACATCCCGAAATCGAATCCATCTTTGCCTGTGTCTGCGACCTTAACGGCACCATGCGCGGCAAGCGGGTGCCAGCCGATCAAGTCTCCAAGGTTGTCGAAGGCGGGCTGCGCATGCCCCTGTCCATCGTTGGCATGGATATTTGGGGCGAAGATGTCGAAAACAGCGAACTGGTGTTTGAGACCGGGGATTCCGATGGCCTTTGTGATTTCACGGGCCGCCCCTTGATGCCCATCACATGGACCTCGCGCCCGACCGCGCTTGCGATGCTCTGGATGCGTCAGGAAAACGGCGCCCCCTTCCCCGGCGATCCGCGCCGCGCGCTGGCCGAAGTGGCGGCCAAGTTCAAGGCACGTGGTCTCACCCCCGTGGTTGCGACCGAGTTGGAGTTCTACCTTGTCGACCCGTCCGAGGATCACCCGCAGGCGCCCTGCTCTCCGGTGACCGGCAAGCGGCTGGATTCCGACGGCGCACTGTCGCTGGACGAGTTGCAGCATTTCGATGAGTTCCTGAACGAGGTCTATGACGCCTGCGAATTGCAGGGCATCCCGGCGGATGCGGCGATCTCGGAAAACGGGGCGGGCCAGTTCGAGATCAACATGCGCCATGTCGACGATCCGCTGCGCGCGGCAGATGACGCGGTGCTGTTCAAACGGTTGGTGCGCGGCATCGCCCGCAAACACGGCTTTGCCGCAACCTTCATGGCCAAACCTTATGGCGATCTGGCGGGCAGCGGTTTTCACGTGCATTTCTCGCTGGTCGATGAAAACGGCGTCAACGTCTTCGACAATGGCGGGGATGAGGGCACATCCCTGATGCTCAACGCCGTGGCCGGTCTGCTGGCAACGATGCAGCAAAACACGCTGACCTTCGCGCCGCATGAAAACTCCTATCGCCGCTTGCTGCCGGGCGCCCATGCGCCGACCAATGTCGCCTGGGGCTATGAGAACCGCACCGCCGCGATCCGCATCCCCGGCGGAGATGCCAAGGCACGGCGCATCGAGCACCGTGTGGCCGGCGCCGATGCCAACCCCTATCTGGTACTGACCAGCATCTTGGGCGGCGCGCTTTTGGGGATCGAGCAAGACATGCAGCCCGTCGCCCCGATCACCGGCGACGCCTATACGATGAAGCTCGACAACCTGCCGCTCGACTGGGCCACGGCGATTGATGCCTTCCGCAAAGGGCCGGATGTGCCCGGCATTTTCTCCTCGCGGTTGCAGACCATGATGGTCGAATGCAAAACCCAAGAGCTGCGCAAATTCGCGCGGCAAGTGACCCATTTCGAATATGATACCTATCTGGAGATCGTCTGATGTCTCGTCCCCCCTACGCCGGTGACGGCAGCCATACGTCAAGCTACTACGCGGCCTCGGCCAATCCCTCGCCTGAGCGCCCAAAATTGCAGGGAGATCACGAGATCGACGTTTGCATCGTCGGCGCGGGTTATAGCGGCCTGTCGACGGGTCTGCATCTGGCCGAAAAGGGCTATAAGGTCGCCATCATCGAAGGCGCGCGCGTGGGCTGGGGGGCCTCGGGCCGCAATGGCGGGCAGATCGTCAACGGGCTGAACGCCAGCCTGCAAACGATCAAGCGCCGCTACGGTCAGGACACAGCGACTTTCGTGGCCGGGTTGGTGCAAGAGGGTGGCGAGATCATCCGCGAGCGGGTCCGCACCTATGACATCAAATGCGACCTCAAGGAAAAGAACATCTTCACCGGGCTCACGCCTGCGCATATGCGCGAGTTGGAAGAGCGGCAGAAGCTCTGGCAGAGCTACGGCATCGACAATCAAGAGATGCTGGACAAGGACCAGTTGCGCGCCCACATCAATTCCGACCTCTATGAAGGCGGGCTGATCGACCATTCGGGCGGCCATATGCACCCGCTCAACCTCGCCCTCGGTGAGGCGGCGGCGTTTGAGAAAAACGGCGGCACGATCTATGAGATGTCCCCCGTGACGGATGTCGATCACGATGCCCCACGCCCCGTGGTCAGAACCGCCAAGGGCACGATGACCTGCAAGACGCTGGTGCTCTGCGGCAATGCCTACCTTGGCCATGTGGTGCCCACGCTGACCCCGCGCGTGATGCCCGTCTCGACCCAAGTCATGGCAACCGAACCGCTGAGCGAGGCACAAGCCCACGCGCTGCTGCCCACCGACGCCTGTGTCGAAGATATCCGCTATATCCTCGATTATTACCGACTGTCGGGCGACAAACGCATGCTTTTCGGGGGTGGCACCGTCTATGGCGGCGCTGACCCGCGCGACATCAAGGCCAAGCTCAAACGGAACATGGACAAGGTCTTCCCCCAACTCAAAGACGTGAAGATCGACTATGCCTGGAGCGGCAATTTTGCCCTGTCCTTCAGCCGTGTTCCGCAGATGGGCCGGATCGGCGACAACACCTATTTCGCGCACGGCTACAGCGGCCATGGTGTCACCGGCTCGCATACCTTCGGGCGCATCCTTTCGGAAGCGATCGACGGCGATCTGACCCGGTTTGACGTCTTCGCCAATGTGCCGTGGTTCCCCTTCCCCGGCGGGCGCATGTTGCGCGTGCCCTATTCGGTCGTGGGATCGTGGTGGTACGGGCTGCGCGACCGCTTGGGGGTCTGAAACCTTTTGACAGGGCTGGGGGTTTCTTCACAATGACCGGGCGCATCGCCCGCCGTGACAGGAAGGACCCCCATGCCCGATCAAAAGCCCGTCTCTACAATCGTCTTCGACGTGAACGAGACCCTGCTCGACATCACCACTCTGGAGCCACTGTTCGCGCGCCTCTTCGGCGACGCCTCGGTCCTGCGTGAATGGTTTGCCGAGCTGATCCTCTATTCGCAGACCATGACCCTCTCGGGTCGCTATGCCCCCTTCGGTGCGCTGGCGGGAGGTGTCTTGCAGATGGTCGGCGCGAACAAGGGCGTGACGATCAGTGATGAGGACGTGGCCGAGTTAAAATCTCTCATCGGCTCCATGCCCGCCCGCCCGGATGTCGCCCCCGCCCTGCGCAAGCTGCGCG
>NZ_LWER01000054.1:0-5825 GCF_001634775.1 Sulfitobacter sp. HI0027 | reverse complement strand
CCGGTCATGGCGAGTGCAGCCGATGCCGCCAAGGGCCGGAAGGTTTTGCCCTCAACCCCTTGCAGCGAGAAAAGCGGCAGGAAAACAACGATAACCACGGCAACCGCCGCCACCAGAGGTGCGATTACCTCGGCGGTAGATCGGGCAACCAACATACGCGGCTCTTCAGAGCCGTCGTCTTCCTCAAAGCTGCGATCCACGTTTTCAGAGATAACAATCGCCCCGTCGACCATCATCCCGATGGCGATGGCGACCCCCCCTAATGACATCAGATTGGCGCTGATGCCGAGCACGTACATTGCGATAAACGCAAAACCTACGGAAAACGGGATCGACAGGACCACAACCAGACTGGGACGCCAGCCGCCCAGGAAGACAAACACCACCAACGCTACGAGTACAGCCCCCTGCCACAACGCCGTCGTGACGGTTGCGGAGGCCTTGTTTACCAGCGTTCCCTGATCATAGTAGGGGACCGCCAGTACACCATCCGGCAGGCTTGCGTTGATTTCCTCAAAGCGCTTCTGGACCCGCGCGATGACATCGGATGTGTTGGTGCCATAAAGTTTCAGAACCAACCCTGCGACAACTTCGCCTTCACCATTGGCGGTTGCAAGACCTTGCCGAACGCCACCGCCAACGATGATGTGGCCCAGATCGCGCACGCGCACGGTGCGCCCGTCCTCCACGTTGACGACAATCTCTGCGAGATCAGAGATTGTCTTGGCAAGTCCAACGCCGCGCACCGTGTATTGTTCGGATCCGATTTCGAGGAATTGCGCCCCTTCGGTTTTGTTTCCGCGCTCTAATGCGCTGATCACATCGGCGATTTGAATATCATAGGCAAGCAGCGCATCGGGATCGAGCCTGACCTGATATTGCTTTTCATAGCCACCAAGGGACAAAACCTCGGTGACACCCGCCACGGTCTGCAACTGATACTTGACGATCCAGTCCTGAATTTCGCGCATCTCGACAAGGTTGCGTGCGCCGGTCTGATCTTCCAGACGGAAATACAGGATGAGGCCAAGCCCGGTTGAAATCGGACCCATTTGCGGGTCGCCAAACCCGTCGGGGATGTTGCCACGCGCTTCGGCGAGCCGCTCGCCCACGACCTGACGGGCGAAATAGACATCCGTCCCGTCCTCGAAATAGATGTTCACCACCGACAGCCCAAAATTCGATACCGACCGCATATTTTTGAGTTTGGGCAGGCCCGACATTGCCGTTTCGATTGGATAGGTCACATAGCGTTCAACCTCTTCGGGGGCGAGCCCTTCGGTTTCGGTGAAAACCTGAACCAGCGCGGGTGTCACGTCCGGAAAGGCATCAACAGGCAAGGCGCGAAATGCAAAAAGCCCGCCAAGCGTCATCGCAAAAGCCGCAATGGCCGCCAAAAGCCAGCCGCCTGCGATGCGGTGCATAAAATCAGTCATAATCAGCTATCCTAATGTCCGTGGCCGTCGCCAAAGGCGTCTTTTTCAAGTTGGGCTTTGAGTGTGAAGGCCCCGTCAGAGACAAAGAGGTCGTCTTCCTCAAGGCCGCTGCGGATTTCCACATAGCCGCCAGCGGTTGTGCCGACCATGACGGCGCGCGGTGCGAACCCGCCGTCAACAGGGACAAAAACAGACGGACGGTTCTCTACCAGTTGCACGGCGGATTGTGGCACGCGCAAAACCTCCGCGGCATTGCCGACGCTGAGATCTGCAATCACAAACTGGCCGGGGGTCAGGGTCCTGTCAGAGTTGTCGATGATGACACGCGCCGTCGCCGTGCGCGACACCTCATCAATAACGGGCAGGACAAATGCCACTGTTGATTGCGCAATGACATCGCCCGCGTCTGATTTCAGGGCAACCGGCGCGCCAACGCGAACGCGGCTGATGTCTTGCTTGTAAACCGCGATATCGGCCCAAACCACGCTGTCATCGACAATCGTGAACAGCACCTTGGCGCTGGAATCCCCGGCTGTTACCGTTTCTCCCAGCGTCGCCGCACGTCGTACAATTGTTCCCGCAAGTGGTGCAGTCAGATAGGCATTGGCATTGTTGCCATCCGGAGCAGTGGCTATTTTTTCGAGAGCGGCGTGGTCAATTCCGACGGCATGCAGTTCGGTTTCCGCAGCTTCACTTTCGGTCTTTGCCGATTCATGCTCTGCGCGGGCCGTTTGGACATTTACCTCAGATGTGATCTTTTGCGCCCACAGCCCTTCCAGGCGCGTCAACGACTGTGCCGCAAGGGCTTCGTTCGTTTTTGAAATCATCCATTTCGCTTTCAACCCTGCAAGCTCGCGGCTTGTGATCAGTGCCAGCGTATCTCCATAGGCAACGGTGTCGCCTTCACCAACCAAAAGCCGGTCGATGACTCCGCTCACCTTGGGCGTGACATTTGCCATCCGGTCTGCGTCAAAGCGGATTTCTGCTGGCAGGCTGAGGGACTCGCCCAAGGCTCCCAACTCAGCTTGCTCTAGTAAGATTCCGGCCTCTTTCGCGACTTCGGGGGCCAGTTTGACAACATCGCCACCGCCTTCATCGCCGTGTGCGCCCTCAGCTTCACCAGCGTGGTCGTCATCGCCATGCGCATCCTTGGCTTCACCGGCGTGGTCGTCATCGCCATGCGCGTCTTTGGCTTCACCGGCGTGGTCGTCATCGCCATGCGCGTCTTTGGCTTCACCGGCGTGGTCGTCATCGCCATGCGCGTCTTTGGCTTCACCGGCGTGGTCGTCATCGCCGTGCGCGTCTTTGGCTTCACCGGCGTGGTCGTCATCGCCGTGCGCGTCTTTGGCTTCATCGGCGTGGTCGTCATCACCGTGTGCATCTGCAGCTTCTCCGGCATGATCGTCATCTTGCGGCGCTGCTGCAGCTACTGCAGTCATTGGCAATGGCGTTTCCGCATTTCCAGTCGCGCCAGTGATCGGGACCAAGGCAAATACGCCCACCGTCAGCGCAGCCATGGTCATCGTTGTCAGTTTCATAATCGTACTCCAGGAATTGAATAGGTCACTGAAAACACGTCCAGGCACCTGTTGGAACTTCGTCTGCCATGATCAAACCGATGAAATGGCCCTGAAACAGATTCGGCTCAAACGGTTTGGTCTGCTGTGATATCTATGAGTTTCTACAAAGCCCGCTGCGACGCGGGATATGTAAAATACCACTCTGCAATGGGGGCAGATCAGCCTCGCGGAGGACGGTAAAAACCTTGGAGCGTGGCAAGGACCACAGAGGCGTCAGCCCAGTGTCGCGATCGGTCTGCTGACGACTGATCGCATGCCAACTGCGCCTGCTTTGGTCCAATAATGTGGATATGGCAATCGTCAAAGCCATGGAATGCCTCACCATTTTCGCTAAATCTTTGATCATGAGTAGCTAAATCAAGATCACCCGTATCGGTAGCAAAAATAACTTTTTCAAAGACTGCTTCACTTGCCTCAAACACATGGGCATCGGCTTTTGCAATGCTGAAATTCAGAGCAGCCGAAAGCAATATGGCCAACCCGATTTTAGCAATACGAATGGCGGACAAATACTTCATATTGGTTAGTTTACTGGGCATGTCGCCTATGATCCACCGGTTTTTAGTATCCACCCATTAGTCCAACCCACCCCATCAGACCCCTTGATAGCGATCCTTGGGGCGCATGCAGCGAAAGCTAACTTTGTCCCGCACTGTGTGAATTCAGGCGCAGTGCAGCGAAGGTCGGTTACTGCTCTTCAAAACCTGACTGACATCGCCAGCCATAAGGCAGGGGAAGGGAGGTTTTGCTTGGTGCGCAGCACCAACCCTACCGCTCGATCCCATGCCCTCGGTCGCGATGGGCTTCGCGCTCAATCTCCTGCTGGCGTTCCAGCTCTTTCACCCGTTCCTGTTCTCGCGCGGCCTCCTGCGCGATGTGCCGTTCCTCGGCCTCACGGCCCTCGCGCAACGCGGCTGCACGCGCAGCAAGCTCGTCCGGATCTATTCCCGCCGCTGCCTCGCGCAGACGCGCCGCCAAATCCGGCGAAGCCTCCCGCTCCTGCACATCAACGTCCCGTTCCTTTTCACGGCCCTGCCGCGCCTCCCATGCGTCCCGCAACCGCGTGGCAAGGTCAGGCTCCTCCTCTCGGCCATCACGCCCCCCCGCAAGCGCCAGCTCGGACTGTCCCGATCCTAGACGGTCCATGACGCGCTCTGCTGCGCGGTCCAGCCAATCACGAACCTGTCCGGTCAGCTCCTGCACCACCTGCCTGACCTCGGCGGCACGGTCCTTGACCTCGTGCCAGACGCGCACGGCGGCAACCTCGACCCCGCGCTCCTTGAGCTGCCATGCGCCAAGGGAAAGCTGGGGCAGGGGCGGGCGATCCAGAGACATGGCTCGCACGGTCTCGTGCAGCTCCGCGCCCTCGTCGCCGCGCTCCCGCGCCGCCGATGCCAGCTCAAGCGCCTCGTCGCGCTGCGCTACGAGCGTTCGATGATCTACGCGGTCCTCGATGCCGGCGCGTTCAAGGGCCGCGTTGCTGTCCCGCGCCCACGCCTCCCGCCAGCCCTCAAGAACCTCGACCTTGTTCCAGTCGCGGTTCTTGGTGGTAAAGCCCTCTGTATCCACCTCACGGGTGGTCAGCAGAATGTGGGCGTGATGATTGCGCTCGTCCCCCTCGCGCCCCGGCGCGTGCAGGGCGATATCAGCCACCATGCCACGGTCCGTGGACATTCACTTTGAGGCAATGACCGTTGCGGCGAGGTGCCAGTTGGCGGCATAGCTGGACGCGGTCTTTTCATATCTCGTGGCTATTGCCCTGAATTCCTTGATCTTCGCGAAGAAGTTTTCGACGAGGTGCCGCCACTTGTAGGCATGTTTGTCGTAGTCGCGCGTAACCTTTCGGTTTGCCTTGGGCGGGATGATCGCCTTCGCTCCGCGTGTATCAAGCTCGGCGAGCAGCCAATCGGCGTCGAATGCCTTGTCGGCCAACAACGCATCGAAATCCACGCCTTCGATCAGCGGCGCGACGCCTTTCATGTCATGCGCCTGCCCGGGCAGAAGAAGAAAATCAAACAGGTTCCCCAAGGCGTCGACGAGCGCCACGACCTTGGTCGTCAGTCCGCCCCGCGAGCGTCCGATGGCCTGATGCTGAGTCCCCCTTTTGAGCCGCTCGCCTTCTGGTGAGCCTGGACGATGGTGCCGTCGATCAGTGCATACTCGAAATCGGGACAGCCGCTTATCTCTTTGAAAACACGCTCGAAAACTCCGGCTTCAGCCCATCTTCGGAAACGCCGGAACACGCTGTTCCAATTGCCGAATGCCTTTGGCAGATCACGCCACGGCAACCCCGTCCGCACCCGCCATAAAACAGCCTCCAGAAACAACCGATTGTCTTTGCCCGTCGCTCCGCTGTCGCCCGGCTTGCCAGGCAAAAGCGGCCTCAACCGCCCCCAGACGTCATCGGAAATCACAAACCTCTGCTCGTCCATTCAAACCTCCCTTTTGGAAGGTTGAATCAAACCTCAGGTGATTTGAAAATCCGCAATGTCCACAGATGGAGTGGTTGCCGCCCTCCCCAGACGGCATCGCAATGTGCCAAGGTCGTGGTGTTGAAAGCCACACAAAGAGGAGGACGGCGAGATGAAGGATATGATGATCGGGGTCGATCTGGCAAAGAATGTTTTTCAAGTTCATGGGGCGCTGCACACGGGGGAGATTCAGTTTCGCAAGAAGCTGACGCGAACGCAGTTTCCCGTGTTCATGGCTAAGCAGGAGCCAAGCTTGGTTATCCTCGAGGCATGTGGCAGCGCACATTATTGGGCGCGCGAGATGGAAGCGCTTGGACATGAGGTAAAACTCATCGCGC
>NZ_LWER01000053.1:0-2713 GCF_001634775.1 Sulfitobacter sp. HI0027 | reverse complement strand
CTCAAATCCCACCCCACACCCCCTTGCCCATGAGAAAATTTCCCACCAAACTCGCACAATGACGACACTTGATGACATTGACCGCCGCATATTGGTCGAACTGCAACGCGACGCCAGCCAATCGCTCGAAGCGCTTGGGTCCGCTGTCCACCTTTCGCGCAACGCCTGCTGGCGCCGCATCCGCACGCTTGAGAAGGCAGGCGTGATCAAAAACCGCGTCACGCTCTTGGATGCCGCGAAACTTGGCCTCGGTCTCAGCGTCTTCATTCAGGTGCGCACCAACGCCCATGCGCCCGATTGGTTGGACAAGTTCTCAAAGGCCACGCAGGCCATGCCCGAAATTCTCGGCGTTTACCGGATGACCGGTGATCTGGACTATTTGATCCGCGCGCGGGTTCGGGATATGGCGGGGTATGATCGCCTTTATCAGGACCTGATCCGCCGGGTGCCGCTGTCGGATGTTTCGGCCAGTTTCGTGATGGAGGAGATCAAAGAAACCACCGAACTTCCCCTTTGAAGAAGGCGCGCCCCCATGCATTATCTGTGGCTCATCATCGCCGTGGTGGCGGAAACCCTTGGCACGACCGCGGTGCAGGCCTCGCATCAATTCACCCGGCTCTGGCCCTCGGTGGCGGTGGTGGTTTTCTACATGATCTCTTTCTACTGCATGTCGCTGGCACTAAAGGTCATGCCGGTCGGAATCGTCTATGCCTTTTGGGCGGGCCTCGGGATCGTGCTGATCGCGCTGATCGGCTTCGTGCTATTCGGCCAACGGCTGGACCTGCCCGCGGTCCTCGGCCTCTTGCTGATCATTAGCGGCATTCTGGTCATCCATCTCTTCTCGAACAGCGCCACCCATTAAGGCCGTGGCGGCGGCACAGGTTCGCGCAGTAAGGGGTGCGTCACGGCATTAGGGCTAGCAATTGTAGCCGGAGCGCGGTATGGGCGGCGCAATTATACGCGCGGCTTCAGGTTGGCGCGTCCCTCCCCTATCCAAAGGCTGACTTAATGGACCTGCGCAACATCGCAATCATCGCTCACGTCGACCACGGCAAAACGACGCTGGTGGACGAGCTTCTGAAACAATCCGGCACCTATCGTGAAAACCAGGCCACGACTGAGCGTGCCATGGACAGCAACGATCTGGAACGCGAGCGCGGCATCACCATTTTCGCCAAGCCGACCTCGGTCGTGTGGAACAACACCCGCATCAACATCGTCGACACCCCCGGCCACGCCGACTTTGGTGGCGAAGTCGAGCGTATTTTGTCGATGGTCGACGGTGTGGTTTTGCTGGTCGACGCCGCCGAAGGCCCCATGCCACAAACTAAATTCGTGACCTCCAAAGCTCTGAAACTGGGCCTGCGTCCGATCGTCGTGCTGAACAAGGTCGACAAGCCAGATGCCGAGCCTGACCGCGCGCTCGACGAATGCTTTGACCTTTTCGCCAGCTTGGATGCCACCGACGAGCAGCTTGAATTCCCGCATATGTATGCCTCGGGCCGTTCCGGCTGGGCGGATGCCGAACTCGACGGGCCGCGCAAAGACTTGAACGCGCTCTTTGATCTGATCCTTGAGCATGTCCCTGCCCCCAAGCAGATCGAGAATGCCGATAAGCCCTTCACCATGCTGGCCACCACGCTTGGCGGTGACCCCTTCTTGGGCCGTCTGCTCACGGGCCGTGTGGAAACCGGCACCCTGAAGGCAGGTCAGACACTCAAAGCCATGTCGCGCGACGGCACCCTGATCGAGAACTTCCGCTGCACCAAAATCCTCGCCTTCCGCGGGCTGGAGCAGACCGCCATCGACGTGGCCGAAGCCGGTGACATCGTCTCCATCGCCGGGATGACCAAGGCGACCGTGGCCGACACGCTGGCCGATGCCTCCGTGAACGAGGCGATCCCGGCCCAGCCGATCGACCCGCCGACCATTACAGTGACCTTTGGCATCAACGACAGCCCACTGGCAGGCCGTGACGGCAAAAAAGTGCAGTCGCGCGTGATCCGTGAGCGCCTGATGAAGGAAGCCGAATCCAACGTCGCGATCAAAATCTCCGACACACCGGGCGGCGACGCTTTCGAAGTGGCCGGTCGTGGCGAATTGCAGATGGGCGTTCTGATCGAAAACATGCGCCGTGAAGGGTTCGAGCTTTCGATCTCTCGCCCGCAGGTTCTCTTCCAAGAGATCGACGGCGTCCGCCATGAGCCCATCGAAGAAGCCACCATCGACGTGGATGACGAATACTCCGGCGCGGTCATCGAAAAGATCACCGGCACCCGCAAGGGTGAACTGGTCGAGATGAAACCAGCCGGTGCGGGCAAGACCCGCATCATCGCCCATGTCCCCTCGCGCGGGCTGATCGGCTACCACGGCGAATTCCTGACCGACACGCGCGGCACGGGCGTCATCAACCGCGTCTTCCACTCTTGGGCACCGCACAAAGGCACGATTCCGGGCCGTCGCGCGGGCGTTCTGATCTCCATGGAAAACGGCTCCTCGGTCGCTTTCGCCCTGTGGAACCTCGAAGAGCGTGGCAAGATGATGATCGGCGCACAGGCTGACGTTTACACCGGCATGATCATCGGTGAGCACAGCCGCGAAAACGATCTTGAAGTGAACCCGCTGAAGGGCAAAAAGCTAACCAACGTGCGCGCCTCGGGCACCGACGAAGCGGTGCGCTTGACCACGCCAATGACGCTAAGCCTTGAAGAAG
>NZ_LWER01000052.1:0-2812 GCF_001634775.1 Sulfitobacter sp. HI0027 | reverse complement strand
CTATTGCTGGGCCCATGCCCGCCGCAAACTGCATGATGTTACCCAATCCGGAGCGGCACCAATCGCGCAGGAAGGTCTGAACCAAATCCAGGCACTCTACCGCATCGAAAAAGACCTGCGCGGCCTGTCTGCCGACCAACGCAGCGCTGCACGACAGAAACGCTCAAGACCCATCATCGATGCCTTCGAGCTTTGGCTCGCACAAAGCCGCGCCCGCGTCTCAAGCAAATCTCCGACTGGAGAAGCCCTGAAATACATCGCCAAATACTGGGACGGGCTGTGCCTGTTCCTCACCGATGGCCGCATCGAACTCGACAACAATCCAGTCGAGCGCACCATCCGTCCCATAGCCCTCAACCGCAAAAATGCGCTCTTCGCCGGACACGATGCCGGGGCGCAAAACTGGGCCGTCATCGCCTCCCTGATCGAGACCTGCAAACTCAATGGGATCGAGCCCCACGGCTATCTGTCAGGTGTCCTGACAGCTATCGCCCAAGGACACAAACAAACCGACATCAACGAACTGCTGCCTTGGAATTACGCCAAACCCGTGTGACCAGCGCACCGCTTACTCTTAACCAGCGTGAGCCGCGCAAGCCTCAGCTTGAAAACTGTCAGAAACTAATCTATATATCTGACACTAGGAGGCGAACATGCAAACCACATCTCAAGCGATCAAGGCCTATGCTGAAGCGCTGCCGGAGGGTGCGACCCTGTCGGCGCGGGAGTTGTTGCACCTTGGAGAGCGTGCCGCGGTGGACCAGGCGTTGTCGCGGTTGGTTCGGCGCGGGGAGCTCATGCGTGTGAAGCGCGGATTGTTCGCTTTGCCTGTGAAAACCCGCTTCGGGAACCGGGCGCCCTCGGTTGAGGCCGTGGTTGAGCACATTGCGAAATCAACCGGCGAACGCGTATCGCAAAGCGGAGCATCGGCAGCGAACCTGCTCGGCATTTCGACGCAGAATCCATCCCGTCAAGTTTTTTGGACCTCCGGGCCGAGCCGCCATCTGAAGCTCGGAGCGCAAAGCGTCGAGCTTAAACATGTGCCGAGCTGGCAGCTTCGTGCGCCCAACAGCCGCGCCGGGCACGCCTTTCGGGCGCTCGCCTATTTCGGCAAGTCTGAAGCTGCCCAGGCTTTGAGGCGTATCAAAGCGACGTTGAACGAAGAGGAGAAGCGCGAGCTTCTGAGCCTTCGAGCCTCTGCGCCAACTTGGATGGCCAAGGAACTTAGCGCGCTTGCGTCATTGCAATGACCGAAAGCCAAACCTATTTTTCGCTGTCGCGCGAAGACAAGATCGACGCGCTGGAAGTGGCCGCCTCGAAACTGGGGCGGCCCGCGGACCTGTTAGAAAAAGACATTTGGGTCGTTTGGGTCCTTAACGCCTTGTTCGACAGTGACCTTGGCGAACACTTGGTGTTCAAGGGCGGAACGTCGCTTTCCAAGGTCTATAAGGCGATTGACCGGTTCTCAGAAGATGTCGACCTGACATATGACATCAGGCAGATTATTCCCGATGCCTATTGCTTGCGGGGTGCGTTTCGAGGCGGCGACCGCTATGCGCGTCACTGGTACGACCTGGATCGCTTGCAGGCTGTGGGTATCGCTGCTCGGGCGCTGGAGGATAAGCCGCTTGCCCAGGATGTTGCGAAGCACAAACAGCACTTTTTCCGCGAAACCGATCGTGCGGGCGCGACGATTAACTATGCCGATGCCGTCTCGGGGTCGCTTTGCCTGATCCCAGAAGGGGTGGCCCTTGAGGCGCTGGCCCAAGACTACCAGAAAATGCAGGAAGCGGGGCTGCTTCAGTCAGACTCCATCGCTTTCGATGACCTAATAGCTCGTCTGATGGTTCTTCAAGATCGGGCCAATAACCGAGCTGCATGAAGGAGACGGATTTGGTGATGGGCGTGAATCCTTTATGACATCGAACAATGTCGCGCCGATTGAAGCCATCAAAGAAACGCATCGAGCTTTGGCTGTTTTGCGGGCGCTCGAGCGGGCTCCGAGCTACCGTATGCATGAATTCGTCCTTTTGGATTGGCTCCGATTAATTGCGCTTGCAGCCACACGAGACGAACTCAATTCGACCGCCTGCTCACTGGAGTCCTTCGGCTTGGTGCGGCTGGGCCAATACGACGATAATCGGGTGCTCGAGCTGACTGAGCGCGGTCAAGATGTTGCGTTGGGCCGCGCCACTGCGGAGGGCGTTTTGCGGCCGGGGCCGGACTGCCCTTACTGATCCACTGCCGATGCCTCATGCACGTGTAGTCCTCTGAGCTGAAGGCTGTGCAATTGCGGACAGGGTCGACTTAGTTCTTTGCAACATGTCGGAAATACAACGGCAAAGGCCTAGCTCGAAGCACTACCGTCAAACCGCAGGAACTCCACCGGCGGTTCACCCAGTTTCCTTCGCGGCCAACCGAGTCCTTCGTGTGATGGTTAGGTCTTGATGAATTTGGCCCCTCCTGCTGTTGATTGTCACTGAGAACTGACCCGGTATTTTCACCGAGATTTGACCCACCCTCAGTTATGCGTCGTGGTCTATGATGCGGTCAATGTTTTGGCCTCCTTTGCAGTTTTCTTTGCTGCCTCAGAACTGACCTTGAAGCGGTAGCTGTCGTTTCCGGTTTCGAGGATGTGGCAGCGGTGGGTAAGCCGATCCAAGAGAGCGGTGGTCATCTTTGCATCCCCGAAGACCTGCGCCCATTCTGAGAAGCTAAGGTTGGTGGTGATGATCACACTGGTGCGCTCATAGAGCTTACTGAGCAGATGGAAGAGCAGCGCCCCGCCAGATGAACTGAACGGCAGGTAGCC
>NZ_LWER01000051.1:0-6210 GCF_001634775.1 Sulfitobacter sp. HI0027 | reverse complement strand
TTGTCTGTGCAGGGCGATATGGCGACACTGCACTATGATTTCGAGGGCGCGGTGACCGACACCCAGCCCTCTCCGGCGCTGGAACTCTCCGGTTTCGTACTGCGCAGCCTTGAGCAGAGCCTGCCGGTTCATTTTTGCACCCATGCCTCTGAGCCGGTCATCCTTGAAGACAGCGTAAGCGATACGGACCTGGCGGGTCTGGCAGAAGTGCTTGCCACATCCCCCGCCGCTTGAGCGATATCGGAGAGCCCCATGCACCATTCCCCTGTCACACGCTTACTGCCCGACCTCACCTTCGGTCTTGGGGAAGGGCCTGCATGGGATGACCGCGCTGGCCTGCTATACTGGGTCGACATCAAAGCCCCGGCGCTGCACCAACTGGACCCGCAGACCGGAGCGCATGCTGTCTGGCACTGGCCAGAGGTCATTTCCTGTTGCGGTCTGGCTGAAAGTGGCGAGGTCATCGTCTCCGGGCGATCCGGGCTTTGGGTTTTTGATCCGCAAAGCGAAGCACGCGACTTGGCTTATCCCATTCCCGCCATGGCCCCTGATATGCGGACCAATGACGGCAAGGTTGGGCCGGATGGCGCCTTTTGGGTCTCGACGATGCAGGACACCAGTGATCGCGGCCCTGTCGGTGTGGTTCTGCGTATTACAGGTGACGGGCAAGTCACCACCATGCTTGAGGGCCTAACAACGGCCAATGGCATGGAGTGGAGCCGTGATGGAGATAGGTTCTATCTTGCCGATACCCGCGCACTTTGGATCGATTGTTGGGAGTATGACCCGGTCACCGTCACGCTCAGCAACCGCCGCCGCTTCGTGACCTACAAAGAAGGCGACGGCAAGCCCGACGGCGGCGCGATGGATGCCCTTGGCGCCTATTGGAGCGCGGGCATATATGCAGGCCGGATCCACCGGTTCTCGGCCGAGGGCGAACGCTTGGGATCCGTCTCTATTCCAGCGGAAATGGTCACAATGCCCTGTTTTGGCGGCGCGGATATGAAGACCCTTTTTGTGACCAGCCTATCGCGGGGGGCAGATAGCGTGGCCGGGGATGGGGGGCTCTATAGCCTGCAGGTGGACGTGCCCGGCCCTCTGCCGCGGCGCATGGATATCGGCGGCAGGCGCAGATAACGCGAACCCGCCACGCGCTTTTACGTCTCTGCAAAGGGCGATGTGATATCAGCCAATCTGGGCGCTGCCGCATCCTTGTCCGACAATACAGGGCCGGCAATGCCCCAATCAATGCCGAGATCGGGGTCGTCCCACGCCACCGCACCGTCGCATTCCGGGGCATAGTAATCGGTGCATTTATAGATGATCTCGGTATCGGCGGCACGGGTGACAAACCCATGCAAAAAACCGGCCGGGATCAATAGCTGACGGCCATTCTCGGCGGTCAATTCCACGCCGACCCATTGGCCAAAGCTGGGCGATCCGGCTCTGAAATCCACCGCCACATCCCAGAGCGCGCCCTGACCGCAGCGCACCAGTTTGGCCTGCGCATGGGGCGGCGATTGATAGTGCAGCCCCCGCAAGGTGCCGCTCTGGGACGAAAGCGAATGGTTGTCCTGCACAAAGTCATAGTCCAGCCCCGCCGCCGCCATCCGGGCGCGGTTCCAGCTTTCGCTGAAAAAACCCCGCCGGTCGCCGTGGCGTTGCGGGGTCAGGACCAAGACGCCGGGAAGGGTGGTTTCTTCGATCTGCATGAGGGCCCTCTACTGTGCTTGGCCCTTTTTGGCACGCGCGGGCGCAAAGGTCACCCATCCTGTAGGAGGCGTCCAATGGGGGCTGCCGACAGGCAGGCCGCCCGGGCAGGCCACTAGGTCAGGCCGCGGTGCAGACCACCGTCAAAGACCCCCGCGCGGTCTGGAAAAAGGGCGGCCCCTTGGGGCGATAGATCGGCTTTTCGCGCCGTGGGTTATGCACCCGGCCCAGAGCCATCTGATAAAGGATGTCCCCCCCCGCCGAGGTCACGGCCTCGACCAAGGCCTGACCGGTGAAGAACAGCGTATGCGGATCCTGCCGATGCCCCGCCAGCCGCAGGTAGCTATGCCCACCTTGCGGCACCTCAATCAACAGCCGCCCGCCCGGCGCCAGCGCCGCCAAAAGCCGTTCAAGCGTTGGCTGCAATTCCTCACTGGGGAGATGTTCGATCACATGGGAGGCGACGATGGTGTCAAAGCTCTTTGCAGGCAGGCTTTGCACATCGGCATGGCGGGTGGCGCCGAGGTAATCGAGATATTTATGGCTCATCTCATCGGGTTCGATCGCATGGGCCTGTGCCGCCCCACTGGCATGCAAAAAATACCCCGGCCCGCTGCCGTAATCCAGCACCCGATCAAAACGGGCATCGTGCTGGCGCAGCAGATCGATCTGACGCTGCACCCGATCGGCGTATTTTTCCAATGCCGGATCCGCGCCTGCCACCTGAGCTGCGAAATATTCCGCTGGCGGCAGTTGCCTGTCCCCCCGGTTGGAGCGGCCGTAATCTTCGCGGTAATAGCGGGCAAGCACCGCGCCCATGTCGCGCACAAACCCCAAGCCGCAATGGGTGCAATAAAGCACGCGGTGCCGGGCAAAGGGTTTGGCGCGCGAGGGGTAATCGCTGGACCATTCTGCCGCTGCGGCACAGGCCGGACACGCGGGGGCCGCCTGCGCATCGGCAAGCCGGGTAAAAGCCGCAGGTTCGGACTTATAGAACCATTGGGCGGTGCGCAGCCTGTCGCTGCGCACCATCAATGCCATGCGGAGTCGTCCCAAAAGGCGGCGCATGATGCAGCCTTAGGCGCTTTTGTTCCACTTGAGCTTGTCGCGCTGAACCTGCTCGACCGGCAGGATCTCTTGGCCCTTATAGGCCAGTGCCAGATCGACGTTCTTTAGATCGCGGCACAGGCGGCGCATCCCGTCCGGCTCAAGCGAGGCGGCGTGGTCGGTGCCCTTCCAAGTGCGGTCCAAAGTGAAATGACGCTCGATATGGGTAAAGGTACCCTTGCCATCTTGCTGCATCGCCCGCCCCACGGCCAGTGCGGCCACATCGGCAGCAATGCCCAGATGGTGCCCCGAGAAACCGATCCCCTTCACGGTGGCCCCGAATTTTTCCATCAGATTGCGGATCTCGAAAAGGCAAATATCCTCAAAGTCGACCGGGTAGCCGGAGGTGCAGCTATAGACCACCAGATCCTTGGCCCGGCCCCGCTCGGCGTAGAAGTTCACCAGATCCGAGATCTCATTGCCCGTGGACATGCCGGTCGAGACGTGAATCTCGCCCTCGTAGTTTTCGCAAAGATACCCCTGCAGGTCGTAATGCTGGTTGGTGGCCGAAGGAATTTTCAACAACGGCGGGTTCAGAGCCGCCATTTCTTTGGCCGAGGTCAGGTCCCAGACGCTCGTGGAATAGGCGATGCCATGTTCTGTGCAGCAGTCGATCAACTCGCGGTGCTGGTCGGTGTCGAACTCAAGAAACTCGCGGTGCGCACCATAGGTGTCGCCATAGGAATTCGCCGGATTGGGGTGCGGCGTGTCATATTCTACCACCGACAGAAGCTCACGGTTGTGGCGTTTTTGAAACTTAGCAACATCTGCCCCGCAGACGGTGGCAGCAACGCGAATGAGCTCCTTCGCGATCTCCATATCACCTTTATGGTTACAGCCAATTTCGGCGATGACCTGAACGGGGGCGGGGGTATCTGACATTTAAAGCAACCTTTTCTACATCGGGCCTGACACCCAGACGTTTCAGCTACCATGCTCTTGTAAAGCCCTCAAGCAACCATGCCGAAGAATTAACCTCGCTTTGTGCCCCAAAAATTTGGTATTAAGCTTGCAGGTCGATAGGCGTGCCTTTCCGGGAGTGACAGTCGGCACCAGATGATAGCAATCCCTATGAGGTAGATCGATGAAGGCTCTGCGCACCGCATTTTCGGAAACCCAATCCGTGACGGCTGAAAACGCCCTGATTGAAGGCATCGATGCCAGTGATGGGGTTTCGACCCGCTATCGCATCGAACTGGACGATACTTTTGATGGACAGATCGCCTCAGGGGATAGTGACTGGATTGCGATCGATCTGGAAGCCGGTGTCGATTATCTGTTCTCGGTCTGGGGCACGGGCGGCAGCGCGGTTGGCCTGTCGGACACGGTCTTGGCCCTGCGCGATGCGACGGGGCGCTTGCTTCAGGAAATCGACGATCTGGGCAGCAACCTCTTTTCGCTGATCGAATATAGCGCCACCACCACGGGGACTTTCTATCTCGATGTGCGCGGCTTTGGGTTTAACAGCGGTCAATATACGCTTGCGGTGACAGACACGGTGCTGACCCCGACCCAGATCGCCACATTCGAGACGGAGTTTTTCTGGGGCTACCCCACCACCCTGCGTTTCGATGCGGTCGCGGGCGACACGCTTACCTATAACATCAGCAATCTCACGGTTGAGGGCCAGCGTCTGGCGGAATGGGCCTTGGACAGCTGGTCCGACGTAACCGGCCTGACCTTTCAGCGCACGACCTCTTCTACCGCGCATCTGCGGTTTGATGATGCCCGTGACGGCGCCTTTGCAGGGCCGGGGTCCTTTTTCCCGTCCACCGGGTTCATCAATTTTTCCAACATCAACGTCGGCACCAATTGGATCGATTCCTATGGCACGACGCTCGATAGCTATGGTTTCTTCACCTATCTGCATGAGATCGGCCATGCCTTGGGTCTGGGCCATGCGGGAAACTACAATGGCAATGCCACTTTCGGCAGCAGCAACCACTATCTGAACGACAGCTACCAAACCACGGTGATGTCCTACTTCAGCCAGAACCAGAACACCTATGTCTCCGCCGATTACGCTTTGCCCATCACGCCGATGATCGCGGATATCTTGGCGGCAGAAATGCTCTATGGCGGCGGAGCACAGAGCAATGAAGGCGATACCGTGTGGTTCCAAAACAGCACCGTCGAGGGCTATCTCGGGGCCGTGCTGCGCAACCTCTATTCCGGTGAGAGCATCTCGCGGACGACCTTCGAAGGCGATACGATCGCCTTTACCCTGTTTGACACCGGCGGCACCGACCTTGTTGACCTGAGCAACAGCACCACCGCACTGGATATCGACCTGACCCCGGGTGCCAGCACCGGCCTGTTCCGCGGCAATGGCAACATCCGGATCGCCGAAGACACCCTGCTTGAAAACCTGCAGGTCGGCGCGGGCGACGACCATGTGACCGGCAACCGGGTGGGCAATGAGATTCACGGCAATGGCGGCAACGACAGTCTCTTTGGCGGGCTGGGCAGTGACAGTCTCTATGGCGGCGAAGGCAATGACACGCTCGATGGCGGTTTCACCGGTGATTTCCTCTATGGCGGGGCCGGGAACGACAGCATCTTGGGCGACACCTCGACCGATGAATTGCATGGTGGCATCGGTCAGGACACGATGCGGGGCGGCACCGGGGCCGACAGTCTCTATGGGGGGGATGGCGACGACAGCCTGCTCGGCAACACCGGCGTAGACTATATCGAAGGCGGCGAGGGCAACGACTGGATCAGCCCGGGCAATGGCGTTGATATCGTCCATGGGGGCGGCGGCAACGATACGATCCTTGGACGCACCGGCTGGGATTCCCTTTATGGCGATGCGGGCGATGACGAGATCTATGGCAGCGAAGGCGAAGACCACCTCGAAGGTGGCGCGGGCGACGATTTCCTCTCAGGCGGATCGGGCTGGGATACGGTCCATGGCGGCGACGGCAATGATGAGGTCTATGGCAATCTCGGGCGCGACTCCGTCACTGGCGGCGCGGGCAATGACACGCTTTACGGGGCCACCGGCCATGACACGCTGCGCGGCGGTGATGGGGACGATTTGATCTACGGCGCCCAAGGGGACGACCTGATCGAAGGCGGTGCCGGCAATGACACGATCTTGGGGGGCACCCTTGCCGATACCTTTATCTTTGGCAGCGGTGACGGAGAGGATCTGCTGATCAATTTCCGTGCTGTCGAAGACCGGGTCGAATTACACGACGGCATCTATGGCACGGCGCGCACGGGGGCGGAGGTGATCTCGGCCTATGGCTCGGTTGTGAATGGCAACAGCGTGTTGACCTTTGACAATGATCTGTCTCTCACCTTTGAGGCGGTGACGGATCTCAGCGCGTTGGAAGACGCGCTCCTGATCATCCTTTGATCCCGCGGCCCAGCCCGCCCTGCCCTACT
>NZ_LWER01000050.1:0-3373 GCF_001634775.1 Sulfitobacter sp. HI0027 | reverse complement strand
AAACAACACCGGAAACCAGAGCAAGCCGGACAGTGCCAGCATCAAACTTGGCTGCTTCTACACCCGCTGCCGCGCGCTGCGCGTCACGGCGAACACCACCAAAAATATCGAGGATGTAATTCGCCCCGAACGTCGCACTTTCAGAGGGATCACCTGATATTGGGTTACCATTGTTTCTTTGCGCCTGTGCATCCAGTCCACCTGAGAATTGGCCAGCGGTACCTGTCTGCCTCAGGTCTGTATTTGCGGCTTTGATACGTTGTAAAGCCGTTGCAATATCGATGTTTTGTGTAAGGCCGCGGTCTACTAGCCGGTTCATTTGCCGGTCATTTAGCCGTTTCCACCATTCATCGCGCGCGACCTCTTCAAGAGCCCCGCCACCGCCAATGAACGACGTTTCTAAAGGTGTCTTAGGTGGCGTATAGTCAGGGCCAACAGCGGTACATGAAACCAATGCCGTGGATGCTAGGATAAAAAGCAGATAGGGACGGTTCATTTGTCATTCCTGTATATTGGATCAGCTTTTGGATTTGCTGGGGATGTGATGGAGATGTTTCACCCAGCACGCTATTATGAGCAGATAAGTAATTGAAAAGTAAAAGCTTGTCTAGAGGTGCTCAGAGCCGTCGAGTTCTAGAAAACTCCAAGATTGCGCCGTGTTTGAGCCACTAAATTTTTTTTATTAGACACACTTTAGGACCTGCACCAGTCGTCATGTCGCGCCATTTGGATAGAGCACAACGCGGGTGTCTAAAGGCACTTGATTGAAAAGTTGAATAATCTGATTGTTAACAAGCCTGGCACACCCGTTGGATACGGCGCGCCCGATAGTGGTTGGATCATTTGTGCCATGAACACGCAAAAAGGTGTCACCGCGACCCGGTTGAAAGAGATACAGGGCCCGCGCTCCCAGAGGGTTGCTCAAACCGCCAGGCATTCCATTGCGAAGTGGGCCATATTTCTGAGGCTCACGACGCAACATGCCAGGAGTCGGGGTCCAACTTGGCCATTCTTTTTTCGCCCCTACGTAGAATTCTCCTGCCTCGTAAAGACCTGGGCGACCGATCCCGACAGTATATCGAATTGCAGTATTATTGGGCTGGGTCCAGAAAAGTGCAAACTGGCCTGGAACTACATGTATTTCGTAGGGAGCAGCGCCCGCTGGTATGGTCACTACTTGAGGCAAAAATTCTGGTGGTAAATCATACTTAGGAAGCACTATGTGAGCTGACACTGGTTGGCAGGCTAAAGTGCCAACAGCCCCAGCGGAAAGGAGGAATTTTCTTCGTTTCATAGGCCGGTGGCTTTCAAAGACTGATGATAAGTGGAACTTGGTACACGAGGGCGTACCTTCATAAGTCAGATAAAGTGCATGAATCAAAACAACTTCACTTGTGTTCCGACTTCGGCCAAAGCGAACAATTCTTTGATATGCTCGTTGTAGAGACCTATGCACCCATTTGAAGATTGCCTTCCGATCTTGCGCGTGTCGCCCGTGCCATGAACACGGTAATATTGCCATGACAGATACAGCGCATGGGTGCCCAATGGGTTATCGGGACCAGGTGGAAAATAGTCTGGCCATTCGGGGTTGCGTATCTTCATTGAAGGGGTGGGCGCCAGCTTGGCCCCTCAACTTTACGAATGACGTGTGTGTTCCCACGTTTGGTCAGTTCTTCTGTTAACGGAACACTGGAAGGGTAAAGTTTGTAGACGCTTTCATCTTCTGACCAATATTGAACTGCACGGGAGTCGATATCGCAAAGGATTGCTCCGTGCTCTAAGTTGTCAAAATGCTCCCTCCAATTGGAGGTACTGAAGGATGAAATGTTTCGGCGGACTGACGGTGACGAAAATGGCTCGGTCGTTTGCGCGATTGCCGTACCGGTTCCGAGAAATAGTCCACTTGCTGTCGCCCCAAGAAGCGCACTGCGACGTGAAATAGATGTGTCTTTGGTCAGTATCATGATGAAGCCTCTGATCTTGCCTGTTTTAACTATTTTAAGACCTCCACCTGCTAGAGCTTCAATCTCAATAAAATCACAATAACGTGATGTGGAATGCCCTTTGGCAGCCTATCAAGAACTTCAGCGCTTTGCCGCGTGGCTGGAAGGTAATCCTCCTGTTTTTAACGGAACAAGGATGTAGAATCTGCGCGGCCATTTTCAGTTTCATTGCGGGAGTGATGCCACCGATGCTCATGTTCGAACGGTCGTTGTTGTACATCCGGAGCCACTGTGTGGCGAATGCTGGGCCTCTTCAATGCCGTTTTGATGTATTAGTCGACCCATCCGTGGCAGACTGTGCGTTTGTATCGTTCAACGGGTCAAAGCAAAGCTTACAGTATGGCTGCTAGCGGTGTGAAATCATCCATGCCCATAACGCATGGTCTCCTCGTGCTTGTCGCGTGCTCGCTCGAATTCCAGCGTTGAGTGCGATATGTCGAACGCCTCTTCCAAGCGGGTTTTGATATCCTCTTTTATGCGTTCAAGGTCGTCCCAGCGTGCATCCTCGATCACCACATGCGTATCGAGCGCCGCTTGGTGTTCCTGCATTTGCCAGAAATGCGCGTGATGCAGTTCTTCAACGCCGTCGATGTCTTCGATGGCGGTGATCACGGCGTCGGTGTCCATGTCAGGCGGACTGCCCAGCATGAGTGTCCGGATAGGCCCGCCGATCTCGGTGAAAGCGAGCCAAAGTATATAAGCGGCGATACCAATAGTGATTGCCGGATCAACCCAACGGACATCATAGAGCAGGATCAGAACACCGCCAACGATAACGGCGACAGACGCCAGCGCATCACTGAGGTTGTGCAGGAACAAAGCCCGGATATTCACGCTGCCTTTCTGCATCGAATAAGTCAGTATCGCGGTAAGCGTGTCGATAAACAGGGCCACCCCACCCAGAATGACCACCGTCCAGCCTTCAATCGGCACCGGATTGGCAAACCGCATCGCGCCCTCGTAAACCAGATAAAGTCCGATGATGATCAGTGACGTATAGTTAATCAGCGCCGCCACGATTTCGACCCTGCCATATCCAAAGGTCATCTTGGCGTCGGCTGGGCGACGTGCGATTTTGCGTGCACCAAACGCGATAACCAGCGATGCCATATCAGAGAAATTGTGGATAGCATCCGCAATCAGCGCTAGGCTGCCGGAAAGTATCCCCCCGACAATCTGCGCGACCGTCAGAAGGCCGTTCGCCCAAATGGCAATAGCAACGCGGCGGTCCCCTTCCTTGGGTTCCATGTGGACGTGATCATGTGGCATCTGGTTTTCTTTTATCTAAAAATTGGTTCATTTCATCACCTCTTCGAGGCAAAGCACAAGCAGGAAGCTGACACCAGCCGCACTGTCCTGGATAGCAC
>NZ_LWER01000049.1:0-3040 GCF_001634775.1 Sulfitobacter sp. HI0027 | reverse complement strand
TCATATCCCAGCTTCACCAGATCAGCATGCATTTGCTTCACTGTCCGCCGCTCTTTGCGTGACTTCCGCGTCTGGATTAAAAGCCAGGCTGACAGCCGATCCGAATAGGGATCCAGCTTGCTTGGACGCTTGGGCGTCTTGAACTGCGGTTCCACCGCACCTTCACGCAGATACTTCTTTATCGTGTTCCGAGACAAACCCGTCCGCCGGGCAATCTCCCTGATTGGCATCTTGTCACGCAATGCCCAGCGTCGAATGACACTCAAAAATCCCATGTCGATCACTCCAAATCCCCCCAACCAAAACCGTCGGGGAAGTGTGTTCACATGGGTCAATTCTCAGTGACAATTTATGGGGCTACCGGGTCAGTTCTCAGTGACAATCAACAGCTGTACCAAGCAACCCGCGGAACTGAACTTTTAGGCGCGCTGGTCGCCTTTGGTCCTGAACAAAACCTCACTAAGCTGACATTGAACGATTGGGATCATGCCGGTCGTATTGGATTTAGTTCTACAGCGCTTGGGGAAGAAGGCATCAAGACCGCGCTTAACGCTGAGTACGAAAAATTCGGTGCTGCATATGGCACCCCTGGCGCGAAAATGATGTTTGGCTGCTTCTATAAGGCGCTGGCCGGTTCGAAATCATTCAGAGAGCCCGGAGATATTGCAAAGGTCTTCCGCGAGTTTGTTTCACATCATTTTGCTTTGCCTGCGGGCGCCAAGATTCTGAAACAGCCTCTTCCGGAAAGGTTGCTACACACTGTCGCATCTCTTGCAAAAGAGCAGGGATTGAAATGCCAAACACTTCGGAGTGCATTGGTTGCCGCGCAAGTAATCCCTGAGAACGCGCTTTCTCATTACCCTATTCCGGTAAAGGTTGGGCGTGAGGTCGCATCTCAGATGGTTCGAAAGGTCGACGTAACCAATGCGCCGAGCGAGTTGGGCTGCACTCGTCAACTGGTCAATCAACTTTTCGCTGAGCGCTTGCTGACACCCATTTATTCTGGAGATCCGGGAATAAAGGGGCGAACTCAAAAATCAGTCAATCAAGCAGAAATTGCTTTGCTGGTGAGCAAACTGCATGGGAATTCGATCAAATTGGCTAAGGCAGACGTGAGTTTGGTTCCTATCGAGAAAGCGGCGGAAATAGCCAAAGTACCCGCGGTCACCGTAGTCCACATGATACTTGGTGGATTGCTTGATCAGGTTTTCTGCATAGCGTCGGAGCTGGGGATCGCCGCGTTGCGTGTGGAACCAGCAGAAGTTAATGCGCGAGTTAGTTCAAGCCCATGGAAAAATTCAATCATGGACACTGCCGGTTCGCTAAAGCTTTCTCCACAAATTGTCTGGCGGCTTCTTGAACGGCATCCCAAGGAAGTCAGTATGCAGCCCAAGCAGATAGACTGCCCAACTGCACACCACCATTTTCCAAGCGTTGACTCAGAAGAAATCACGAAATTTATGGAGCAATTTATTCACCCTGCCAGGATCGCAGAGCTGTGCGGGCTTCGCACCTGTGAAGTTGTAAGCCGTTTGAAAAAGCGCGGGATACGACCTGTGGCCTCGAAAGCTGAAGTGGGGGAGAACTTCTACCGGACCCGCGTACTGGAACTTGATCTCTTTACTTAAAACAAAGGGCAAGTGGCCCCATCCTAAAAGGGGAATCTTGAGACCGTCCGACAGGGCGGTCTTTTTTTGTGCGAATGATCGCGGTAGAAGGTTTTTGACATACGGATTGTTCCTCGAAAAATAGGCATTTTACGTTTGCATAGAAAGGGCTTCTTTTGGTTGCGAAATAGCCAATTAGGCGGCCGAAGTATAACTCCTTATAAACAATGGCTTAGGTTTGCGAAATGGCCATTTTTTGGTTGTCGTGACACCCAAACGGAGGGCATATGGCGAACGAGACAGGCGCGCGGCTGGGGATACTGATGCTCGACACGCGCTTCCCCCGCATTCTGGGCGATGTCGGCAATGCGGGGAGTTGGTCGTTTCCGGTGCGCTATGCTGTTGTGCCGGGGGCCACGCCCGAAGCCATCGTTTGCGATGATATCGAACCCTTTGTGCAGGCATTCATCGCGGTGGGGCGGGACTTGGTCGCGGAAGGCTGCACTGGCATCGCCACCACCTGCGGGTTCTTGGCGCTGATCCGGCCCCGTCTGGCCGAAGCGTTGGACGTGCCGGTTGCGGCCTCGGCGTTAGAGCAGGCCGGGCAGATCGCGGCTTGCCTGCCGCCCGGGCGCAGGGTGGGGATTTTAACGATCTCGGCCAGCACCCTTTCGCCCGCCCATCTGCGCGCGGCGGGCGTGCCCGAAGGCAGCCCGGTGATGGGGTTGGAAGGCAGCAGTTTCGCCCGGACGATCCTTGGCAATTTGCCCGACCTTGAAGTGCCGCAGGCGCGGGCTGAGATGGTGCAGGCGGCGCAGCGGCTGGTAGAGGCCCATGCGGATGTCGGCGCGATCCTGTTGGAATGCACGAATATGGTACCCTACGCCCCCGATATCGCGGCGGCGACCGGGCGGCCCGTGCATTCGATCCATAGTTATCTCAACTGGTTTCACGCAGGGTTGCAGCCTCCCCGCTTCGCCTAGACCGGATCACGCAGCCAGTCGTCGGCAAAACAGACTTGGCTCACCCCGGCGAGCGGCAGGAGACGGTGCACTTCCGCCTCAAACGCCGCCTGCCGCCCCTTGCCCCAGCGGATGCCACGCTCGGGCCAAAGCGCGGTGATGCGCAGCTCATCCGCGTCACGATGGGCCTTCATGTCGACGCGGCCCACCAGCCTGTCGCCCTGCAGCAAGGGGAAAACATAGTAGCCGTATTTACGCTGCGCCTCGGGCACGAAGACCTCGATCCGGTAGTCAAACCCGAAAAGCCGTGCCGCGCGTTTGCGGTCGCGCAGGGCGGGGTCGAAGGGGCTGAGCACCCGAAGCCGTTTGGGGGGTTCGCGGGTAAGGGCGGGGTCTTCGGCCCAACCGGGGCGGACAAAGGCAGGGCGCAGGCTGCCATCGGCGGCCTCGATATCGATCTCCTCCAACCGC
>NZ_LWER01000048.1:0-5183 GCF_001634775.1 Sulfitobacter sp. HI0027 | reverse complement strand
GCGTCTTGCGCGACGCCCCCGTGATTGCGCCCGATCTTATCGTCTCCCTGTCAGGCATCTGTGATATCGGCTATCTTCTCAATGCCAAGAACTACCCGTTTCGGCATAAATACACCCGGAGGGCCATGGACCATCTCAAGGAACATGGGCTCGTCAATGACGTGGTTTTCGGCCTCCCCGACCCTGCACTCCCCGCCGAAGTCTGGTGCCGGAACCAACGCATGGCGCGGGCGCTTGCCCAAGAGACCGGCAGCGAGATCCTCACCTTTTTGCAGCCGATCCAAGGCTATGGCGCCTACCCCCAAACCGAGGCAGAGCGCGCCTTTTACGACAGCAAAGCAAAGGTGGTACTCAAGGCGGCAGACAAGCCTTACGGCGAATGCCTGCGCGCCTTTTATGAGGGTGTCAAAGACATCATGGCGGCCCAGCCAGAGGCCTATCGTCATATTGTCGACCTGACGGATGCCTTCGACGACTGCCCCGGCGCTTACCGCGACCACCGCCATCAATCGCCACGCGGGGTCACCCATCTGGCAAAGAAAATACTTCCCCATGTGCAGGCACGTCTGGGGGCACAAAACACAGGCCAACAGGTAGATACACAAGAATGACAGACACAGAAGACGGGCCATTCAACACAGAGCAGAAGAACCGTGTGCTTGAAGCCTTTGAACGTCACTTTAACCCAAAGGACGAATTACAGTATTTCGATCCTTACTTAAGTGCGATCGGCCCGCCCACGCGCAACCCGCGCACCACCGGCGGCTACAAGCTGTGGCCCGACGAAGCGCATCCCCGCAAGCCGGATGTGACGCTGATGACGATCGGCAATTCGACCAGCCTTTGGCCCGCCTATCCGTGGAGCCTTGAGTTGGCACAAAGCCTGTCGGGGCCCGATTATCTGGTCGAACTCTGGCATGGGGCAGGCAAAGGAAATACCTCCTCGCAAGAGTTGATGCGCGTGTTGCGCGACGCACCGGTCATCAAACCCGATCTGATCATCTCGCTCTCGGGGATCTGCGATATCGGCTATCTGCTCAATGCGCCGACCCATCCCTATCTGCACAAATATACCCGCAAAGTGCTGGATTTCGCGCTTGAGGCGGGGATCGTGACCCGCAAGCTGGTCTATGGCCCGCCCGACAGTTCGAGCCCGGCAGAGGTCTGGTGCCGGAACCAGCGTTTTGCCCGCCTGCTCGCGGATGAGCTAGGGATCAAACTGCTGACCTTGCTGCAACCCGTTCAGGGCTATGGCAACTACCCCCAGTCTGCGGCGGAAAAAGAGTTCTACGAGAGCAAGGCGAAGGTCGTCTTGAGGGGGGTTAACAAGACCTATGGTGAAGCTGTTCAAGATTTCTACACCGAGGTAAAATCCATTATCGCCGCCCGCCCCGAGGCCTATAGCCATGTTGTGGATATCACCGATGTGTTCGATGATTGCCCCGGCGCCTATCGCGATCACCGCCATCAGACGCCTCTAGGCTCGACCCATCTTGCACAGAAAATTCTGCCTCTCGCGCGGCAGGTCATCGCACAAGGAAGCACATCATGAAGCTTTTTTCGACCCTCAAGCGACGTATGGCAAAGCGTTTGGCAGGAAGTAGTTTGGTCCAGAACGCTGTTCTGGAAAGGCTGGAAAGTGACCCTAAGGCCATGGCCAAACTGGGCAAGAAACCAGCCGTTTTTGAACATATCCTCGCCGGCGCGGCCCTAAGCGAAGGTGCGGTGACGCGAATCATCGACCACCCGGCGGTGCTTCAAAGGATCATGCGATCGCCCAAAGTGTTCGAAAAACTGCTTACAGAGGTCTCGTCCAATCCTGAAAGCCTCTATCGCATCCTGAGCAAGCAAAGCATGCGCAAAGTGCTTTCTGCGCAAAACCAGTTCCTCAACAAAATCGGGCTGGAAAAAACCGCACTGGAACGGGTGCTTCAATCGGTTCCATCGCTTCGTCGGGGAGAGGCGATCCGGATGTTGATCGGAGACGATGCAGATGTCCTGCGCGATCTGGGTGAAACACCCGAGCGGATGGCAGCGGCGCTTTTGTACCGCAGTGCCGTAGAGCCGAAAAATGTCAAAGAACTCGCCGCCACAGACAAGATCATTCTGGATGGGGTGATCGACACGTTGGAAAGCTCTGCACCCTCGGTGGTGCTCGAGATGGTGAAAACCAGCCCTGACCTGTTTGAAACCGGCGCACTGCGCGATCAAGCGATCCGGTCCATCGTCTCTAATGCAGAAAACATGTGCAAACTCTGCGCGCTCTATGTCGTGACCCCCAAAAACGGCCGTTCCTTGGGAGAGCGTGCACGCAAACTGATGGGCGCGCTGCTCAGCGATCCGGTCTTCGTGCAGGCCCTGATTCAAAGCCACACCCTGCGGCTGAACATGCTTCACATCATTGAAGACAGCGCCAAAGCGGCAGGCCATACGATCCCGGACATGCTGGCGACACCGCGCCACGGCAAAGCCAAGCCTGCAACCACATGACAGTAGCCCAAGACCAACAACGCGCCTTGGCCACCGCAGTCGGGGAGCTATTGCGCGACAGCCTGCGCGACATCATTCCCAAAGCCCGCGGACAAGTCTCTGCGAAAGAAACCCAAGTCGCGGGTGATGTTGTCACCGATACGGATTTTGCGCTTCAAGAGACCTTGCAGGCTGGCCTGCGGCGCCTGCTCCCCGAGGCCGGTTTTATCGGCGAAGAGGGCTTTGAAGCCATGCAGGTGCTCGGCGACCAACCGCATTGGATCGTCGATCCCCTGGACGGGACGTTGAACTATGCCTGCGATCTGCCGTTTTTTGGCGCCAGCATCGCTCTGATCGTAGAGGGCATGCCGGTAGTGGGTGTCGTTTACGACTATGGGGCAGATACGGTTTTCGAGGCCGTGGCGGGTCAAGGGGCGCGCTGCAACGGGGCAGGAATGCTCTGGGATGCGGCGATGGCACAGCGCAGCCCAATAGGCATTTCCAGCGGCTTTTTGGCCCTGATGAAGGGGCCGGAAGCCGCGCGTTACAATCCCGATTGGCTGGGCAGCCGGTTCCGCATCTTTGGCAGCCAAGCTGTGCAATTGTGCTGGGCGGCGGCTGGTCGGCTGCGCCTTAATATCAATGTCGAAGCCAAACTGTGGGACGATGCGGCGGGCATATTGATCTGTCAGGAAGCCGGCGCCGATTATGCCGCCCTTGCTGCAGATCCGGTCTATCCGCTATCCCCTGCGTCACCGGCATTGGCAGGTCAAAGCTTGTTCAGCATTTCCGGCGCGCCCGAACTGGTGGACCTGTGCCGCCGCGACTTCGTGAAAGGATAGCCCCAATGGCTCCAAAAATTATCGCCATGATCCCTGCCCGCCTTGGCTCTCAGCGCCTCAAGGAAAAGAACCTGCTGGAAATTGACGGTTCTCCCATCGTGTTGCGTGCGATGCGCAAGGCGGAAAGCATGGACTGCTTTGATGAGGTCTGGGCCAATTCCGAAGCCGATGCCATTGGCGATCTGGCCCATAGCGCCGGCATTCGCTTTCACAAACGCCCAGCCGAACTCGGCAGCTCCACCGCCACCAGCGAAGATTTTGTCTATGAATTCTTACAGGCTCATCCCTGTGACTATCTGGTGCAAATCCATTCGATCGCCCCACTGCTGACCCGCGCAGAGATCGGCGCTTTCACCGACAAGCTGGTCAGTGGCGGCTATGGCACGCTGCTTTCGGGGGTCAACGAGCAGATCCAATGTATGATGGAAGACGCGCCGCTCAATTTCTCACGCGACGGAATGGATGCCACACAAGAGCTCAAACCCGTACAGCGCATTTCTTGGTCCATTACGGGCTGGAATGCCAAAAGCTATGTCGAGACATTCGAGGCAGGCGGCTGCGCTACCTTCCATGGCGAAATGGGGTTCTTCCCCCTTTCCCGCCCCTCCGGGCTCGTGATCAAATACGAAGAAGACTACAAAATGGCCACGGCCATGGCAGCGGCAGGCTTGGGGGAGTAACCCCCTAGCCTCCCCCCGCTTTCCCCAGGTTCATATCGAGACTAATATGCGCGTTTTACTGTCAGGCACTTCGAATTCGATCTTGGCCAAGAGTCTCAGTTACAGCTTTAAAACTGACCCTGCGGTGACCGATTTCACCAATGTCTCTTATGGGGCCAGCGGCACAGTGGCTTTGGGGGATCACCTGCGCAAGATCGACTTTTCGCAGCATGATTTTTGCGTGCTGGATTACTGCGTCAACGAAGAGGTGTTCATCTGGCAAAAGGATTCCAGCATCTTTGCCGCGATGAACAACCTTTATGCCATCATCGACGCGAGCGCGCGGGCGGGCTGTCAGCCTATCGTGATGATCTTTCCAAGTTCGACCCGGGCCAATCATCAACGTCCCCTCGAAGAAGCGATCATCGACCAGCTGCGGGCGCGTGGCATTCCGGTGTTCAATTTCTACGATTTCGCGGCCCGCCTTACGGCGCAGTCCGGGCTTGGCTTTAAAGACCTGTTTCTGGACCCCATGCATGTGCGCCGCGAAATCGGCCACTTCATGGGCAACACGGCCATCACCTATATGAAATCCGTGGCCCAAGCAGGACGCCCGGCGCCGGAACCCAGCAAATTGAGCTATCAGCCTCTGTCCTTCGTGCCCTTCCAAGAGGTCACTGTCTCTTGTGACAGGCAGATTGAACACCGGGAGACCAAGCTGGCAGCGGCGGATCTGCTGCGCATCACGCCGGACACGCAGCTGGAGTTTCCCCTCGATGCCCCGGCGGAAGTGATTGGGATGACCTATAATGCCGCCCGGACCATCGGCAAGCTCAGCCCCCCCGCCGCGCCGGGGGAAACGCTTATGGAGGTTAAAGCCTCGGGGCTATTTTCCAAGCAACGCGGGCTTACGCTGGTCACATCGCCCATGACCCACCCCTTGTCTGTGCAGGGCGATATGGCGACACTGCACTATGATTTCGAGGGCGCGGTGACCGACACCCAGCCCTCTCCGGCGCTGGAACTCTCCGGTTTCGTACTGCGCAGCCTTGAGCAGAGCCTGCCGGTTCATTTTTGCACCCATGCCTCTGAGCCGGTCATCCTTGAAGACAGCGTAAGCGATACGGACCTGGCGGGTCTGGCAGAAGTGCTTGCCACATCCCCCGCCGCTTGAGCGATATCGGAGAGCCCCATGCACCATTCCCCTGTCACA
>NZ_LWER01000047.1:0-6519 GCF_001634775.1 Sulfitobacter sp. HI0027 | reverse complement strand
GCCTCAACAAGGGCGAGGCCCATCACGCCCTAAAAAACGCCCTGCGCATCGGGCGGCAGGGCGAAATCCGCGATCGGACCGTCGAAGGTCAGCACTACCGTATGGCAGGGCTGAACCTGCTGGCCGCCATCATCATCTACTGGAACACCAAGCACCTCGGGCAGGCTGTCACACGGCGCCAACACGTCGGATTAGACTGTCCATCCGATCTCCTGGGGCACATCTCGCCTCTCGGATGGGCACACATCCTCCTCACAGGCGAGTATAAGTGGAAAAAACGATGAAGGGCTGGCTTAGGGTGTCATTCTGCACTCAGCCGGAATCTACCCCTAATAGCCGCAGAAAAACACCCTGCTCGCCGCGCGCCATTGCTTTCAAACGGGGTGCCGCCTTGGCTGCTGGCGGCTCTCAGATATGTCTCTGCGACGCTCTTCGAGCCCCGACGCCCCCTTCAGTCTGGCGCCGGGAAAACCCGGCTCAAGTATCGCCCCCCGCCTACAAAGATGGCATTGCCCCTCTCTGGGAGGATGCGGTTTCTACGCTCCACGCCTCCTTCGGCGCCCTAAAGGGGAAGGCAGGTCCGCCTTGATGCGCAAACTGCCAATAGACCCTCCACCGCGTATAAACTACTGTCCCCAAAACAGGGCGCCAAACGCGCCCACTGACAGGAAAAGGGAAAGCCATGTCCGTTAAGAAGCACCCCGAAGATCTGCGCTCACGCATGTGGTTCAACGATCCCAACGATCCTGAAATGACCGCCATATATCTCGAGCGCTATCTGAATTACGGGCTGACCCGCGATGAGTTGCAGTCGAACAAACCGATCATCGGCATTGCCCAGACCGGATCGGACCTGAGCCCCTGCAATCGCCACCATATTGAACTGAGCAAACGCATTCGCGACGGCGTTATTGCTGCCGGGGGCGCGGTCATGGAGTTTCCCGTCCACCCCATTCAGGAAACCGGCAAGCGGCCAACCGCCCTGCTGGACCGCAATCTGGCCTATCTTGGGCTGGTTGAGGCGCTTTATGGGTATCCGCTGGATGCGGTCGTGCTGAACATCGGCTGCGACAAGACCACCCCGGCTTTGCTGATGGCCGCCGCGACTGTCGACATTCCCGCCATCGCCTTTTCCGTAGGGCCAATGCTGAATGGCTGGTTCAACGGCGAACGCGCAGGCTCGGGCAGCGCGGTCTGGCATGCGCGCAACATGCATGCCCGTGGCGAGATTGACGACGAAGGCTTCATGGATATCGTCACCCGGTCGGCCCCTTCCGTGGGCTATTGCAACACCATGGGCACCGCCTCCACGATGAACTCCCTCGCCGAGGCGTTGGGGATGCAATTGCCCGGCTCGGCCGCCATTCCCGCCCCTTATCGCGAACGCGGACAAATGGCCTATGCTACGGGCAAACGGATCGTCGAAATGGTTTGGGAAGATCTCAAGCCTTCTGACATCATGACCCGTAAATCGTTGGAAAATGCCATCGTGGTGAATTCCGCTCTGGGGGGCTCGACCAATGCGCCGGTCCACCTGAACGCCATTGCCAAACATCTGGGTCTGGAACTGAGCACGGATGATTGGCAAAAGTTCGGCTATGACGTGCCGCTGATCACGAATATGCAGCCCGCTGGGAAATATCTGGGGGAGGACTTCCACCGCGCCGGCGGCGTGCCTGCGGTGATCGGCGAATTGATGGAAGCCGGTCTGTTGCCACATCCCGATGTGCTGACCGCCAATGGCAAGACATTGGGGGAAAACTGCCAATCTCAAAGATCGCTGAACCGCGATGTAATCCATGCGGTGGACGCGCCGTTGATGAAATCCGCCGGGTTCCTCAACCTCAAGGGAAATCTCTTCGATAGCGCTATTATGAAAACCTCTGTCATCTCCGAGGAGTTTCGCAAACGCTATCTGGAAAACCCCGACGACCCCAATGCCTTTGAGGGCCGTGCCATCGTGTTTGACGGGCCTGAAATCTTCCATCAGACGATCGACGACCCGGCGCTGGAGATTGACGAAAACTGCATTCTCGTGATGCGCGGCGCAGGGCCTCTTGGGTATCCAGGGGGGGCCGAAGTTGTGAACATGCGGGCGCCGGACTACCTGCTCAAACGGGGCATTTCTGCCTTGCCCTGTATCGGTGACGGGCGCCAATCGGGAACCTCGGGGTCGCCCTCGATCCTCAATGCTTCCCCCGAAGCGGCGGCCGGAGGCGGGCTTGCCCTGCTAAAAACCGGCGATCGTCTACGGGTTGATCTAAGCACCGGAGAGGTCAACATCCTTTTGCCGGTAGAAGAGTTGCAGAAACGTGCGACAGACCTCGAAGCTGCGGGCGGCTATCCCCTGCGCGACAGCCAGTCCCCTTGGCAGCAGTATTTCCGTGAGCTGACCGGGCAATTGTCCGACGGAATGGTGCTGCGTGACGCAAGCAATTACCAAAAGATCGCTGCCAAACACCGCCCGCGCCACAATCATTAAGATAGGTCCGGGCATTAAGATAGGTCCGGGCATTAAGATAGGCCCGGGCATTAAGACAAGTCCGGGTACTGAGACGAGACCGGGCACGAAGGCACCACCGGGCACTAAGACGAAACCGGGCGTTTGCAGAAGCGCGCGCCAGATTTCCATATCGACTTTGGCGGTTGGGCCTGCTCGTTTTGGCCCGCCGCCTCGAAACACGGTCCGCCGAAGGCTGTTTCCGCCCTCCTTTGCTTGCAGTCCCTACAAGGAAAGTGCAATTGCTATAGTAATTTTACGCGATCCCTCAGCAGGGGCCGCGGGCCGCACTCACCAAGGACGGGGAAGAAAATTTGAAGACGATTATGTTCTCCGCGGTCTTTGGTGCAGCTGCCCGACCCGAGCGGATCAGGTTCCTACATGAAGTCAAAGCGGCCTTCCCTGTCCCTGTGAACTTCGTGGTCTTTAACACCTCCGAAACTGTCGAAGCCGATTTTCCCGTGGTCAATGCGGCCCGCGGCCTGAACCCGCAGTTCGCGGACCCGCTCGAAACATTGCAGGCCCTGCTGACCGAACATTGCCCTGACAAGGTGGGCTTGCTGCTTGATCATGCCCGAGGCGAGTTGGGCCACGGCCTGCGGGCCTTTGGTCGGATGGTCCGCAAACATATTCGCATGATCCTCGCCTTTTGCCGCGCGCTGGATGCCCATGAACCCGATTATGTTTACCTATGGAACCAGTTCAACGCCCTGCACCGCACCTTTGAGGCCATCCTAGAGCACCGCGGCATCAAGATGGGCTTTTTCCACGATGGGGTCTTGCCGGGCAGTATCGCGCTCGATGTCGACGGTGAAATGGGCGAAAGCTGGATTGCCAAAGACCCCGAAAAATTCATGTCTGTTGAGGTGACCGAGGCACAGGTCGCCCGTGCCGCGGCCTTTATGGCTTCTCAGGCAGGTATGGAAAACAACCGGCACCCTCAGGTCGAGGAAATCTCGGTTGCGCAGTCTCTCTCTCTGGCCAAACTGGGGGACCGCCCCGTGATGTTTTTTGCCGGTCAAAATGACTGGCATGCGGGCATCAAACCAAAGAGCCCTGCCCGGGCCTTTCACTCGCCTGTTTTTGCGGGCTCGATGGAAGCCTTGGAGACGCTGGATCGCATCGCCGGAGAGATCGGGCTGGCCATTGTTTTCAAGCCGCACCCCCTAAGCCGGGACCGTTTCGCTTTTTTGCGGGCCCATGAGTTTCCCAATACCGTCATCTTGCAACATACCAGCATGAACGTCTGTATCGACCTATGCGATATCGCTGCCACCATCGCCTCGCAGGCCTGCTACGTCGCCCTGCAAGAGAACACCCCGGTGATGATGATTGGGCGCAACCAGTTGACGGGCAAGGGGCTGACCTATGATGTCACTGCCGCCGATATGATTGCCGCCACGCTGCGAACCGCTCTTGATGATCCGCTGGCAGGCAGCCGCGCGCATGATCTTGCGGTTCACGCCGCCCAGTTGGAACAGGCTTATTTGTTCGACTATGGCACGCAGGACGCCGGTTTCTACACCCGCGGCGCCGCCGAGATGGCTCGGTTGATGCATCTAAGCGTCTGCGAGCCTGTAGAGAACGTAATTGACGCGATTGTCGACCGTACTGTTTGACAGCAGGCTTCCCCCTCAGGCGACAAATAACAGAACTTTAGGAGCACCACATGATCAGGATCGGCGTCATCGGGTTTGGCAAAATGGGCCAACTCAGAGCGAAAACACTTGAAGAAGTGGGCTGTGAGATCGCCAGTGTCTTTGATGTGACCTTGCCCGAAGAGGTGGAATATTCGGTCGCCCCGAACGCGGAGGCGATCATAGGCGATGAGACCATCAACGCGGTGGTCATCTGCACCCCGAATTTTCTGATCAAAGACATGGTCATCAAGTCTCTCGAAGCGGGCAAGGATGTCTTCTGCGAGAAGCCGCCAGCGATGAACTCCGCCGATATGGCTGATATCGCCGCGGCACATAAGGCCGCCAACAAAGTGCTGATGTATGGCTTTAACCACCGCCGTCACGCGGCTGTCATCAAGATGAAGGAACTCGCCGACAGCGGCGAGATGGGCAAGGTCCTCTGGATGCGTGGCCGCTACGGCAAATCTGTCGATGGTGAATATCTGCAAGGCTGGCGTGCGAACAAAGAACTCGCCGGGGGCGGGATCCTTTTGGATCAGGGCATCCATATGCTGGACCTGTTCCTCCATATCGGTGGTCAGCCCTTCGACGAGGTGCAGGCCATGGTTTCCAGCCTCTACTGGAAGACCGAAGGCATCGAAGACAATGTCTTTGCCATGATGCGCAACAGCGAAACGGGCATGTGTGCCCAGTTGCATTCCACCATGACCCAATGGCGCCATCTCTTCTCGCTCGAAGTGTTTTTGGAAAAAGGCTATATGGTCCTGAACGGTCTCAAGACCGGCTCTGGCACCTATGGTGAAGAATTGCTGACCGTCGCACGCAACCGCAGCCGCGCCCCCGCGGCCACCTGGCAAGAAGAAGAGCGTTTCGAATACCCGGTAGATACGTCTTGGGCCTCGGAGGCTGCAGAATTCTACGCCGCGGTGATGCAGAATGTTCAAACCCATGGCACGGTCGAACATGCCATCGGCGTCATGGATTTGGTTGATAGGATTTATGCCAATGATACCCATGTCAAAGGCGATCTCTATACCGATTTGCAAGGGCGCGACTGAACGCCTTTACCTCCCCCTATGTCCTCTGACCCCCGCAAGGAGACTGAAATGACTACGCAAGACGACAAAGCATGGCTCGACGCCTATTTTAACCGCTACAAAGTGGCGGCTTTTGAAGAAGAGCACTATGCCAATCTGGTGGCCTTTCGGGACCTGATTTTGAAAACCCGTGACAGCGGGAATAAACTGATGTTCGCAGGCAACGGGGCCAGCGCTTCGATCGCCTCCCATGCCCGGGTGGATTTCACCAAACAGGGCAAATGCCGCAGCTTGGACTTCAATGAACCAAACCTGATCACGGCTTTTGCCAATGATTATGGGTTTGAAAACTTCATGGCCAAGGCCACCGAATTCTTCGCCGATGAAGGCGATGTTCTGGTCTTGATCAGTGTCTCGGGCACGTCGCAAAACTGTGTCGAAGCGGCCAAATATGCGCGGTCGCGGGGGATGAAGGTCGTGTCCTTCACAGGCAAAGCTGCCGACAATCCGCTGCGCGAGCTCTCTGACATCGGCTTTTGGATCGACAGTGCGGCCTATAACATCGTCGAATGCACCCATATGCTGTGGATCTGCACAGTGGTAGATATGGTCGTGGGCGAAGCCGAATATTCGGTCACCTAAGGCAAAGTCGTTAGGGCTTTTATGACACGCGACCCGGATCCGATCGGTCTTTATGACCCCTATCTGAGTGCCGTCAGCCCTAAAGGCGATCACGGCCATTTCAGCGGGGGCTACAAGATTTGGCCCAATGGGGCGCGGGTGGCGCAGGCCGATGTGCGGCTGATGTGCATCGGCAATTCCACCAGCCTATGGCCCGATGCGGCCTGGAGCCTGGAACTGGGCAAGATGCTCACCACCCCCGACAGGATCGTCGCAGTCTATAATGGCGCCGGTAAGGGCAACACCTCTTCTCAAGAGGTGTTGCGCGTCTTGCGCGACGCCCCCGTGATTGCGCCCGATCTTATCGTCTCCCTGTCAGGCATCTGTGATATCGGCTATCTTCTCAATGCCAAGAACTACCCGTTTCGGCATAAATACACCCGGAGGGCCATGGACCATCTCAAGGAACATGGGCTCGTCAATGACGTGGTTTTCGGCCTCCCCGACCCTGCACTCCCCGCCGAAGTCTGGTGCCGGAACCAACGCATGGCGCGGGCGCTTGCCCAAGAGACCGGCAGCGAGATCCTCACCTTTTTGCAGCCGATCCAAGGCTATGGCGCCTACCCCCAAACCGAGGCAGAGCGCGCCTTTTACGACAGCAAAGCAAAGGTGGTACTCAAGGCGGCAGACAAGCCTTACGGCGAATGCCTGCGCGCCTTTT